>JBBQJX010000127.1:0-5834 GCA_038326295.1 Sphingomonadales bacterium | reverse complement strand
CGCCTGCAACTTCGTGTGGACCGCGTTCGATTTGCCGCTGAGGAAGGCCTTCGCATCGTGAACGAGGTCTTCGTACGCGGACGCGTCGATGCGGGCCACACACGGCGCGCTGCACCGTTTGATCTGGTGCAGCAGGCAAGGACGGCTGCGGTTGGCGAAGAAGTGATCGCTGCACGATCGCAGCAGGAACACCTTTTGCAGCGCGTTCAGCGTGGTGGTCACCGCACCTGCGGACGCGAACGGCCCGTAATAGATGCCCTTGCCGGTGCGCGCGCCGCGATGCTTGGAAACGCGCGGGAAGGCGTGATCCTCCTTCAGGAAGATGAAGGGAAAGCTCTTGTCGTCGCGGAGCAGGACATTGTACGGCGGGCGGAAGCGCTTGATGAGCTGCGCTTCCATCAGCAGCGCTTCGGCTTCCGAACCGGTGGTAACGATCTCCATCGATCGCGTCTGCGAAACCATGCGTTGAAGCCGCCGCGGCAGGTTTGCGATCTGGGTATAGTTGGTTACGCGCGATTTGAGCGCGCGCGCCTTGCCCACATACAGCACGTCCCCCGCGCCATCGAGCATCCGGTACACGCCCGGCTGCGCGGTCAGCGCCTTTACGGTCTGGCGAATGGCGGCAACACCCGCATCGAGATCGGGCGCGTCACGGCCCTTGACCGTGTAGGTCGCCGCTTCCTCGTTGAAGCGCGTGGCGGGGCCACCGGGGTGATCGGCTTTGGAGCGGGGCACGTCGACCATTTAGCGGCGCAGCGCCGCGCGGAGAAGGCGGCGCGTCAGGCGAACCCGCCCGCAGGCACGACGATCTCGACCCCCGCGAGCGGCTTGAGCAGGATCGGATCGCCGAAGCGTACCGCCCTGCGCGACGCGTAACCCCCGGTCGCCGGGCCCTCGAACACGTGGACGAGGCCGGTCGCTATTTCGACGATCCACAAACCCGGCACGCCCGCCGCCGCATAGTCCGCCACCCGCGGCCCGGCTCCCGCTTCTGCATCGACCGCAACGATTTCGATCGCGAGGGCGATCGCGTTTGCGTGCAGGACTTCGCCCTGCGCTTCGGACCGGCGCAGGATCGCAAGATCGGGCTGGACGACACTCGTGCCCGACAGGCGCACCCGGGCCGCGCGGCCCAGACAATATTCGCCGTCCGCGCCCAGCACCGATTCGATCACGAAGGCGAGTTCGTCCCGGTTGCGTGCATGCGGCGCGAAGCGGGACTGGACGCTGTAGAGCACGCCGCGCACCAGTTCGGTCTTGCCGTCTGTCTTGGCGAACACGCCCGCCTGCGTCATCAGCCCGAACTGCTCGGCGGTGAAACGCACCGGATTGCGATCGGCATTGAGCTCGACCGTGATCATCGGATCGGTGTCAGACATGGCGTGCTCCCTTGGCCGTATCCGTGGGCAGTTAAGCAGCCTCGTCCATCGGTGCCATGTTGTGCCCAAGAAGTCGCAGCAGTTCGGCCGCCGCTTCCACCAGATTGGTGCCCGGGCCGAAGATGCCCGCCACGCCCGCATCGCGCAGCGTCGCATAATCGGCGGACGGAATTACGCCCCCCACCACCACGCGGATATGGCCGCCACCCTGGGCGCGCAGCTCGGCGATCAGCTCGGGGATCAGCGTCTTGTGCCCGGCCGCGAGGCTGGACGCGCCCACGATGTCCACCCCCTCGGCGATTGCCAGCGCTGCCGCCTCGCCGGGCCGCTGGAATAGCGGTCCCATCACCACAGCAAAGCCGAAGTCGGCATATGCGCTGCCCACCACTTTTGCGCCGCGATCATGCCCATCCTGCCCCATCTTGGCGATCAGGATGCGCGGGCTTCGACCGAGGCGGCGGCTGAGCGCAGCGATGCCGTCCTGCACCGCACCCACGCGCGGGTCCGCGCCGAAGGTCTTGGCATACACGCCGCGCACCGTGGTGGCGGCGACCGAATAGCGGCCGAAAACATCCTCCATCGCCGTGCTGATCTCGCCCAGCGTCGCGCGCGCCCGGGCGGCGTCCACCGTGAGCGCCAGCAGGTTCGTGCCCCCCCGCGCCCCCTCGCGCAAGGCATCGAGCGCCGCGCGGCACGCCCCCTCGTCGCGCGCGGCGCGCAGTTGCGCCAGCCGCGCGATCTGTCCCTCGCGCACCGCCACATTGTCGATGTCCAGATGGTCCACGCGCGTCTCGTCGGGGGCGGGGAACTTGTTCACCCCGATCACCACCTGCTCGCCATTATCGATGCGTGCCTGCGTGGCGGCGGCGGCATTTTCGATGTGCGTCTGGGGGATGCCCGCCTGGATCGCCGCCGTCATCCCGCCTGCCGCGTCCATCTCGGCGATCAATGTGCGCACGGCCGCCACCAGTTCGGCGGTCAGCGCCTCGACATAGTAGCTCCCCCCGAGCGGATCGATCACATGCGGTACGCCCGTTTCATGCTGGAGGATCAGCTGCGTGTTGCGCGCGATGCGGGCGGAAAAGTCCGTCGGCAGCGCGATCGCCTCGTCGAGTGCGTTGGTGTGGAGCGATTGCGTTCCCCCCAGCACGGCCGCCAGCGCCTCGTAGGCGGTGCGCACCACATTGTTGTACGGATCGCGCTCGGTGAGGCTGACCCCGCTCGTCTGGCAGTGCGTGCGCAGCATCAGGCTGCGCGGGTCCTTCGCCCCAAGCCCAGCCATGATCTCCGCCCACAGCGTGCGCGCCGCGCGCAGCTTGGCGATTTCCATGAAGAAATTCATGCCGATGCCGAAGAAAAAGCTCAGACGCGGCGCGAAACTGTCGATCGCCAGCCCGCGCCCCACCGCGGCCGCCGCATATTCGCGCCCGTCCGCGAGCGTAAACGCCAGCTCCTGCACCGCCGTCGCGCCGGCCTCCTGCATGTGATAGCCGCTGATCGAGATTGAGTTGAACTTGGGCATCTCGGCCGACGTGTATTGGATGATGTCTGCCACGATCCGCATCGAGGGCTTGGGCGGGTAGATATATGTGTTGCGGACCATGAACTCCTTCAGGATGTCGTTCTGCACCGTCCCGTCCAGCGCCGCACGCGCCACGCCCTGCTCTTCGGCGGCGACGATATAGAATGCGAGGCACGGCAGGATCGCACCGTTCATCGTCATGCTGACCGACATCTGATCGAGGGGGATCCCGTCGAACAGCCGCTTCATGTCCTCGACGCTGTCGATCGCCACGCCTGCCTTGCCGACATCGCCCGTCACACGCGGATGATCGCTGTCATACCCCCGGTGCGTCGCCAGATCGAACGCCACCGAAAGCCCGCGCTGCCCTGCCGCCAGATTGCGCCGATAGAAGGCGTTCGAAGCCTCCGCAGTCGAAAATCCCGCATATTGCCGGATCGTCCACGGCCGGCCCGCATACATGGTCGCCTTCACGCCGCGCGTGTACGGGGCCTGGCCCGGCATGCCCGGATCGATCGCGGCGGTATCCGCGGCGGTATACAGCGGCTTGATCGTCAGCCCTTCGGCCGTGTGCCACGAGAGGTCCACGCCCTTGCTTTCCTTCCACGCGGCGGCGGTCCAGGCAGCGATGGGGTCGGACATGGCGCGTCTCCAAGTTTAACGATGCTTTTGCGGGAATTGCGCAGCGGTCGCAAGCTGGAGCGTGCTTGCATTTTCGTACTTGCACGGACTAACATTTCCCATGCAGCCGCGCCGCCACCAGACACCGATAACCATCCGCTCGGATCGTGCCGCACAACTTCTGCGCCCGTACATGCTCGCGGGCCGCAGCCAGGCCGCCGTGATCGAGGAGGCGTTGGAGCGATTGCCCCTGCCGTTGCCGCAACACGATCCGTTCGGTCCCGAGGCGATCGCCGCGCGCATGGCGCGCCTCGATGCCCTGCTCGCGCATCTTCCGCGCACGCCTGTCGGGACGATGGCGGCTTTCGATGCCGAGGAATATGACGAGGACGGGTTGCCGCGTTGATCGTCGATTCGTCGGCGCTCCTTGCGGTCGTGCTGCGGGAGGAGGGGGACGATCCGATCCGCGCCGCGCTGGCCCGGGGTCCGGGGCTGATTCCCGCCCCGGTGCTGATCGAGACGACCCGTCTTCTCCATGGCCGCGCACGGCACCGCCTGCGCGAAGGCGAG
The DNA here is from genome assembly GCA_038326295.1 of Sphingomonadales bacterium. Lineage (GTDB taxonomy): Bacteria > Pseudomonadota > Alphaproteobacteria > Sphingomonadales > Sphingomonadaceae > JAVVHE01. The sequence continues at coordinate 1,742 of JBBQJX010000127.1, read as the reverse complement.
GAACTGCTGCGCGCGTTGCTCGAGGTCGCGCTGACAATCGAGCCGCTCACGCGCGAGGACGGCCTCCGGGCCGCAGCCGAGGTGCCCCGGCTGGGCAAGGGCAATGGCGGCCCGCTAAATCTCGTCGATCTGATGGTCTACGCGGTAGCCGCGCGTACCGGGCTGCCTGTCCTGTGTGCCGGACCCCAGTTCGCAGCCGCAGGTTTGCTCCTCCACCACGCCTCGCGCCGCGACTGAGCCGCCGCCTGCTCCAGTACGCCTTCCCCAACCCCGCCCCCGCACTTACGTGAACGGCTTATGGCCGATGCCCCCAACCCCCACGTGCGCCCCGGGCAGCGCGATCTGACGCAGGGACCGATCGGACGATCGATGCTGATCTTCGCGCTCCCCGTGCTCGGCACGTCGGTGGTGCAGTCCTTGAACGGCTCGATCAACGCGATCTGGATCGGAAGGCTGATCGGCGAGCGCGGGCTGACCGCCACGGCCAATGCCGGGCAGATCATGTTCCTGCTGCTCGCCGCCGTGTTCGGCGTCGGGCTCGCCGCCACTATCCTGGTGGGGCAGGCGATGGGGCGGCGCGATCTCATGGAGGCGAAGCGTGCGGTCGGCACGATGGCGAGCTTTTTCGCGGTCGTCTCGGTGCTGCTCGCAGCGCTCGGCTATGTCGCCACGGGCTGGATGCTGCGCCAGATGGGCACCCCGCTCGACGCGCAACCGCTCGCGGTCGCTTATCTTCAGGTCATCTTCCTCGCGCTGCCGTTCATTTACTTCAACACGTTCCTGTCGATGGCACTGCGCGGCACGGGCGACAGCCGCACGCCGTTCCGCTTCACCATCTTCGCCACGCTGATCGATGTGGTGCTCAACCCCGTACTGATCGACGGCTGGGGACCGATCCCCGCCATGGGCATCGCAGGCTCGGCAACCGCGACGCTGGTAGGGCAAATTCTGGGTCTCGGTGCGCTGCTGGTCTATGTCTATGCCAAGCGCTTCCCGATCCGCATCACGCGCGACGAGCTCCATCTGCTGCGGCCGAACCCGCGCCTCCTGCGCGCCAGCGTCACCAAGGGCATCCCCATGGGGCTGCAGATGATCGTCATCTCGCTCTCGGGCCTTGCGATGATCGGCATCGTCAACCGCTACGGATCGACCACCACCGCCGCCTATGGCGTGGCGATGCAGTTATGGGCCTATATCCAGATGCCGGCACTCGCGGTCGGCGCGGCGGCGTCCTCGTTCGCCTCGCAGAATATCGGCGCAAAACGCTGGGACCGGGTGGAGCGCACCGCGGGCGCGGGCATCGTCATCAATCTCGCGCTTACCGGCGCGCTGATCCTGCTGGTCTACGCGGTCGAACGACCGCTGATCCGCCTGTTCCTGCCGGGCGACACCGCCGCGTGGCCGATCGTGCAGCACATCAATGCGGCGGGTATGTGGGCCTATCTGTTTCTGGGCGCGACGTTCGTGCTGTTTGCAGTGGTGCGCGCGAACGGGTCGGTGCTCGCACCGCTTGCCATCCTCACCATCGCGCTGCTCATCGTGCGCATCCCGGCCGCCAATCTGCTCGAACCGCAGCTCGGCGTGAACGCGGTCTGGTACACCGCGCCGCTCAGCATGATCGTCGCGCTCGCATTGTCGGCCGCCTATTATCGCTGGGGCCCGTGGCGCGCCGCGCGGATGCTCGAACCCGCCTCGCCTGCGGCCGATCCGCCGTCGACCGGGCTTGGCGTCCCTGCCGCGTC
>JBBQJX010000126.1:0-5852 GCA_038326295.1 Sphingomonadales bacterium | reverse complement strand
AGGTACGGTCCGCTACACTCCGGATGCGCCTGCGCAACCGGATCGATCCCGCCGCTGCCATCCGCGCGCCAGCGCGGCGGCGCGACCACGATCGTCGAAGGCGTCGATGAACTCGAACCCGAGGCCCAGATCCGTCTGCTGGCGGCGATCGACGACTCTGCGAAAACGACACGCTGGATCGCGATCGTCAACGGCACCGGCGCGAAGACGCGCCTTCCGGACGGTCTCAGATACCGGCTCGCAGGCATCGAGATCGCCCTCCCCTCGCTGCGCACCCGGATCGAGGATCTGCCTGAGCTGGTCGATTATTTCTCGCATGCGATCGGCGGGGGGCGCGCCGCCGTTCGCTTTTCGGCCAGGGCCATGGCCCGCTTGGCCAGGTTGCCATTCGCCGGAAACGTGCGCGAACTGCGCAACCTCGTCGAACGCGCGGCGGCGGTATCGCTGCGGGGCAGCACGGTCGGCGAGGCCGAATTATGTGCTCTGCTCGGACCCGGCATGCCAACCGCCCGTCTTCAACCGGCAGAGGGAATCGTCGATCTCGACCGGATCCTGGCAGACGCAGAGCGTCGGCTGATCCGCCGCGCGCTCGCGTGCTCGGGAGGCACCGTCGCCGAAGCCGCGCGGCGATTGAGCGTCCGCCGTACCACGCTCATCGATCGGATGCGAAAGCATGGTCTCGCAGTTGCGCCCGTACAGGATTTGGCAACCATCGGTGCGTCATGCAGCGAAGTCAGCGCGGGAACGCCTTCGCTTGGTCCGGGTTGAGGCGCGCGGAAGCCAGGCGCGTCCATCTCGCCCGGCCTGCTCAATGGAGAACATGCTCGTGTCCGATACCGTTTCCCGCATTTCCGCCCGCCCCGTGGCGTATCGCGGGTCGCTGATCCTCCTTGCCGCATTAGGCACTGCGTTATCCGCCGTGTCGGCCAGGGCTCAGCCTGCTCCGATGGCATCGGCCGCCAATACACAGGATCCCCGCGCCTTCATCGAGGAATTGTCGTCGCGGACTTTCGCTCTGCTGCGCAGTGGCACCACGAGCGAGACCGAACGCCGTCGTACGCTCCGTGCGATGCTGAGCGACAATTTCGCAATCCCGCAGATCGGAGATCGCCTGATCCGTCGCCACCGCGCCGCGATTACCCCCGCACAATATAGCGCCTATAAATCGGTCTTCCCCGGGTTCGTCGTGGGGACGTATGCGGACCGTCTGGAGGGGTTCCACGACGCCACTCTAAAGGTTCTGCGAACCGTCCCGCGCGGAACGGCGGGTGACACCGATGTGCTGGCGCGCGTGACCCAGCCCGGTCGGCAGCCGATCGACACCGTATGGGCGGTGCGCAATGTGAATGGCAAGCTGCTGATCACCAACCTGACCGTATCGGGCATCAATCTCGCGCTGACGCAGGAGGTGGATTTCGATTCGTACATCCAGCGGCAGGGTTTCGACGCGCTGCTGGCGTTCATGAAAAAGTCGCAGGCATGAACCCCGTTCCGACGGGGGAGATGGAGACGCCGAAGCCGCGCCTCCATCTCGTATTCGGCGGCCGCGTGCGGGACCCGCGGGGGCTGGAGTTCGAGGACCTGTCAGCCCTCGATCTCGTCGGAATCTATCCCGACTACGCCTCGGCGCAGGACGCATGGCGGGGAAGGGCGCAGCGGACGGTGGACGACGCTGCCATGCGGTACGTCGTCGTCCACCTTCACCGACTGCTCGAGCCTGCCTGACGCGTGGCCTAGCGCTTGCGACGCGCCGCGAGGGCGAGCGCACCAAGACCGGCACCAAACAGGATCGCCGAACCGGGCTCCGGTACGAAAATTGCCGGGGTAGTGGATGACAAAGTCGCCCTGCGAGGGAGCGCCGATACCGGCGGCACACCTCCGATGAAATCGGTCGTGCTGAAGGCGATATTGTCGATCTCGAGCCCGTTGTTGTTGGAACTCAGCTGGATCGAGCCGAAATTTTCGAGCGCAGTGAACTGAAGGCTGAAGAAGGTGTTGTAGCCCGGATCCCGCCCGAATGCGGCCAGGATCGCAGAGCCCTGGATCGTCCCATCGGAATCGCTTAAGCCTGGAACAAGGATCGGGATCTGGTTCGCATCCGCGTCGAGGTTTTTCGATAGAAGCTGGATATTGTTATATCGATCGATCGTACCCCAGTAGAAACCGAAATACAGCGTCGGCAGGTTACCCAGGGCATTGATGTCGATGTTCACGGGTGAACCCGTGCCCGTGTTGATCGACGTCGGCGAAGGTGACGCGAGATAGCAGCTGGTGTCCGCAATCGCGATCCCGGACGCGAGGCTCGCAACCGTGGTGCCCGGCGGCAAGGCGTGGTTGATGAACGCACCAGACACGAGTTCGCCGTCGCCACCCGCATACACGTTGAAACCGAGCGCCACCTGCCTGGGATGGGTCGAAAGGCATGTCGTCAACGTTCCGGGCGAGCTCCGGTTGAACCGCTCTTCGATCAGCCCCCTGCTCCCTCTGTACTCCGATACCTGCCCCTGATTGAGGACCGTGGTGCCGCTCGTCAAATAGAGTGTTGCAGCCGAAGCGGGCGCGGCCGTTAGGGCCAGAACCGCAAAAACCGATAAGTAACGCATCGCTCTCTCCTGTTGCAGTTTCGGCCCAAGCGGCCCCTTTTTTTCGAAACCTGACCCGCCGGACCCCCGCCACCTTCCCCGAAGTTTTCGCCCCGATGAAAGCGTTTGGCGGGCGGTCTCCCCCGAGCACCAGGATACCGATTTACTCTCATTATCGTTTCCGCCACAGAAAATCCACCGCCGAATGCGCGATATGCGCGATCCAGAAAATATCTTGCGCGGCTCGTCCTGCCTCCGATCCAGCCACGGTGCCGATCCGGACAAACGCGGTCGCGCTGATCCAGAGTATGGCCTTTTCGCTTCACAACATGCTTACGGGTCACACGGGTCGATGGCTGCGCGGCGGTGGCGGATCGTTCTATCCCGCAGGGGAGCCGCCGGGTTGGTCGATCGCATTGAAGATGATCGAGGCGCAGGGCACGTCCCGCGAGCGCGCAAAGTCCAGGAAGTTCACCGAACATTGTCGCAACGCAAAAATCGCGTTTCCAGGCGACCGGGCGATGATTGCGAGCAGGGATAGAGAGCTGCGGCTGGGCATAATCGCGCAGAATTGCCGGGCTGATCCACCCTTGCAACGATGAGGTTGGAGCTGAAACCCTCGCGACGCGACAGTGCCCGACCCCTCGCTCAGGCTCGCGCGCACTGGGAGCTGCCCTCCCCTCGCAGCGGGGCACGACGCGCGCTTCAACCGGGGTGGACCGCGACTTCGGGCGGGCGCGGGTCATCCCCTACAGTTTGATGATCACCGACTTGAGTTCGGTGTACGCCTCGATGCCCTGACGCCCCTGCTCGCGGCCCAGCCCCGACTGTTTGTAGCCGCCGAACGGCAGCGCCGGATCGATCATGGCGTGGCTGTTGCCCCAGACCGTCCCCGCCTTCAGCCTGGCGGCGAGCTTGTGCATCGCGGAGACGTCGCGCGTCCATATGCTCGCCGCGAGGCCATAAGGCGTATCGTTCGCGGACTTGGCCACCTCGTCCAGATCGTCGTAGCGTTGCGCGACCACGACGGGGCCGAAAATCTCCTCGCGCACCACGCTCATCTCGGGATGCACGTCGACCAGGATCGTCGGGTTGACGTAATAGCCGCCCGAATTCTCGGGCACATCGCCACCGAATGCCACGCTCGCCCCCGCCTTCTTCCCCGCCTCGATATAGCCGAGCACGCGGTCGTGCTGCTCCTGGCTCACCAGCGGTCCCATGTGCCCTGCGGGATCGAGCGAGGCGCGCGGTGCCCAGAAGGGCGCGGCCGCAGCCACGCCCTCGATCAGCTTGTCGAAGATGGAGCGGTGCGCATACAGCCGCGAACCCGCGACGCACACCTGCCCCGAATTGAAGAAGATCGCACCCGCCGCGCCGGGTCCGGCCACGGCCAGATCCACATCGGGCAACACGATCACCGGCGACTTGCCGCCGAGTGCGAGCGTGACGAGCTTCAGCGTATCGGTCGCGTTTTTGTTGATGATCTTGCCGATCTCGGTCGAGCCGGTGAACGCCACCTTGTCCACATCGGGGTGCCTGACCAGCCGATCACCCGCGGTGTGGCCGTTGCCCGTCACGATGTTGATCACACCCGCCGGGAGCCCGGCTTCGGCCACCAGATCGCCAAGCCTGAGCGCAGTGAGCGACGTCTGCTCGGCGGGCTTGAGGATGATCGTGCACCCCGCCGCGATCGCGGGCGCGATCTTCATCACCGCCATCAGCAGCGGGAAGTTCCACGGCACGATCTGGGCTGCCACACCCACCGGCTCGCGCCGCACGTAGCTGTGGTACGCGCCGCGCGGCGCGGACATGGGCTCGATCGTCTCCCCCGCCAGTTTGCTTGGCCAGCCCGCATAATAGCGGATCATGTTGACCGATCCCGGAATGTCGACCGCCGCCGCCATGCCCTTGGGCTTGCCGTTATCGATCGCCTCCAGCTCCGCGAACTCGTCGCCGTGCGCCTCGATCAGATCGGCAAGCCGGTTCATCATGCGCTCGCGCGTGGCCGCAGGCAGATCGCACCAGCGCCCGTCGTCGAACGCGGTCCGCGCAGCCGCGACCGCGCGATCGACATCGTGATCGGATGCGTCCGCGATCCGTGCGATCTCGCGGCCGTTCGAGGGATCGATCACCGCGATCGTCGCATCGGTGCTGGGCGCGACCCATTCATTGTTGATGAACAGCGATGGCTTGCGCGCGATCGCGCGCTCGGCGGCGGGCGAATAGGCGTGCTGATCGAGCGAAATCCTGGTCATGATCGTCATCGCGGTGCTCCTGCGGGCGGGCAGCGCGGGGACCCCCCGCGCGCCGATAAAGGCTTGGCGCACTTAAGCGGGGATGTCACCGGCTGGCCACCCCGGCGTGGCGGCGAGCTGACGCAGGTCCGTCCTAATCCCTGAACACCACGGTCTTCGTCCCGTTCAGCAGCACCCGGTCCTGCAGGTGATAATGTACCGCGCGCGCGAGCACGCGGCGCTCGATGTCGCGGCCCTTGCGAACGAGATCGTCGGGGCTGTCCGCATGGCTGATCGCTTCGACGTCCTGATGGATGATCGGGCCTTCATCGAGATCGGCGGTGACATAGTGCGCGGTCGCGCCGATCATCTTCACGCCGCGCTCGAACGCCTGATGATAGGGCCTGGCACCCTTGAAGCCGGGCAGGAAGCTGTGGTGGATGTTGATGCAGCGGCCCGAGAGGAAGCCCGCCAGATCGTCCGAGAGGATCTGCATGTACCGCGCGAGCACGATCAGCTCGGCACCGGTCTGCTCGACGATCCGTTTGATCGCGATTTCCTGCGAAGGCCTCGTGTCCTTGCTGACGGGCAGGTGGTGATACGGAATATCGCCGATCAAGCCGAGCTTTGGCTCGTCGCGCGGGTGGTTGGCGACGATGCCGACCGGCTCCATGTTCAGTTCGCCGATGCGGTGGCGGTAGAGAAGATCGAAGAGGCAATGATCGAATTTGCTCACCAGCAACAGCACGCGACGCCGCTCGGAGGAAGGCCGCAGCCGCCACTCCATCCCATGGTGGACGGCGAGGCCGGTGAAGGTGGCGTGAAAGCGGGCAAAATCGGACGGCTGGGCCAGCGCAAAAACCACGCGCATGAAGAAGCGCCGCGTGCGCAGATCGTTAAACTGCTGCGCGTCGAGGATGTTGCCACCCTGCTCCGCGAGCAGCCTGGCCACGGCGGCGACCAGTCCCGGCCGGTCGTCGCACGCCAACGTCAATATATAACTTTCGCCCATGGTGGACCCCTCCCCGATTTGTGT
>JBBQJX010000125.1:0-5868 GCA_038326295.1 Sphingomonadales bacterium | reverse complement strand
CGGCTGGTCGAGCGGCCGGCGCTGGGCGGCGAGCATCGGCGCGGCGCGCAGCCGCTGACGGAGGGATTGTTCGCGCACGGTGTCGCGCTGGAACTGGCGGCTGATCACGCCGCCGCTGGGCTAATCGAAATCCTGCATTTCGCGACCGGCGGCCCCGCGCACGTCGCGCATCGCTATGTTCTGGCCGAGGACGCGCAGGCTTCGGTGGTCGAGACCTGTGTCCAGCTGGGCGAGGTGCCCGCGTGGGCGAACCTGTCCGCCGAGATCGAACTCGGCCGCAGCGCCCGGCTGATGCGCCATGTGCGGCGCTTCGAGCGTGCGGGTACCGCGACCGAGACCGCAAACATCCGCGTCGGCCAGGGCGCAAGCTATGCGGGGCTGACGCTGCTGGCTGGCGAGGCGAGCGCGCGGGCGGAGACGCATGTCTCGCTGGAGGGGCCAGGCGCGTTCGCGAGCGTCGATGGCGTGGTGCTGGCAGGCGGGACGGCCAAGCACGATATCACCAGCGTGATCGCGCACGCCGCCGCCGATACCGCGTCGCGCCAGACGTGGCGTGCGGTAGCGCGCGGGCAGGGCGTGGCCTCGATCGCGGCGAAGGTTGCGATCGCGCGCGATGCGCAGCGCTCGAACGCCGAACAGTCGCTGCGCGGCCTGCTGATGGACCGCACCGCGACGATCAACGCGAAGCCCGAACTCGAAATCTTCGCGGACGATGTGAAGGCAGCGCACGGCTGCGCGGTGGGCGAACTCGATGCGAATGCGCTTTTCTATCTGGCGCAGCGCGGTGTGCCGCCGTTGCGTGCACGCGCGCTAATGACGCAGGCCTTCCTCGTGCAGGCGCTGGGGCAGGGCGGCGATGCGGCGGTGCGCGAGGTGTTCGAGCGCGATGCGTTCGCGTGGCTGGAGGCGGGCAAGTGAGCGCGGCGGTGGCGCGGCTGCGCGCCGACCCCGCGAGCCGCCGCGCCGACTTCCCCGCGATTCCCGCAGGCTGGGCCTATCTGGACAGCGCCGCCACCGCGCAGAAGCCGCAGGTGGTGATCGATGCGATCGCGCGCGGCTACGACCGCGATTACGCGACCGTGCATCGCGGCGTTTACGCGCGCTCCGCCGACATGACGGTGGCATACGAGGCGGCGCGCGCGGCGGTGGCGCGATTCATCGGTGCACGCGAGGAGGATACGATCTTCACGCGCGGCGCGACCGAGAGCATCAACCTTGTGGCGCAGAGCTGGGGCAACGCCAACGTCGGCGCGGGCGATCGCATCCTGCTTTCGCAGCTCGAACACCACAGCAACATCGTGCCGTGGCAGATGCTGGCTGAGCGTGCGGGCGCGCACATCGATGTGGCACCGATCACGGGCGACGGTCGGATCGACGAGGATGCGCTGATCGCACTGATCGGCCCGCGCACCAGGATGGTCGCGATCGCGCATGTGTCGAACGTGCTCGGCTCGGTCGCCGATATCGCGCGTGTCGCACAGGCGGCGCATGCGCATGGCGCGCTGCTGCTCGCCGACGGCTGCCAGGCCGCGCCGCGCCTGGCGGTGGATGTGCGCACGCTCGGTGCGGACTTTTATGTGTTCAGCGGCCACAAGCTTTACGGGCCGACGGGCATCGGCGTGCTCTGGGGCCGCGCCGAACTGCTCGCCGCGATGCCGCCATGGCAGGGTGGCGGCGCACTGATCGAGACGGTGACGTTCGAGCGTACCACCTACGCCCCCCCGCCGGGCCGGTTCGAGGCGGGGACGCCGCACATCGTCGGCGCGCTCGGGCTGCACGCGGCGGTGAATTATGTCGAGAGCATCGGCGTCGCCAACATCGACGCGCACGAGCGCCATCTTGCGCGGCAGGCGCGCGAGGCACTGCGCTCGATTAACACGGTGCGCCTCTTCGGTCCGGATGAAAGCGCGGGCATCGTCAGCTTCGCGATGGAGGGGGTGCATCCGCATGATATCGCCACCATTTTGGACGAGAGCGGTGTCGCGATCCGTGCGGGGCATCACTGCTGCCAGCCGCTGATGGGGGTGCTCGGCGTTCCCGCCACGGCGCGCGCGAGTTTTGCGGTGTATAATGACGAGGACGATGTCGCGCGGCTGGTCGAAGGGCTGGCGCGCGTGCGAAGGATCTTTGGATGAGCCATGATTTTCTCGACGGATTTCTGAAGGAGCCGCCGGTGCCGCCGCCGTCGGCGACCGAGGGCGAGGCGTATGAGGCGGTGGTCGAAGCGTTGCGCGGCATTTTCGATCCCGAAATCCCGGTCAACATCTACGATCTGGGGCTGATCTACGGGGTCGCGGTGGAGGATGGCCACGCGCTCGTCACGATGACGCTCACCACGCCGCACTGCCCGGTGGCCGAATCGATGCCGGGCGAGGTGGAGGCGCGCGTCGCCTCGGTGCCCGGCGTGGCGACGGCCAAGGTGGAACTGGTGTGGCAGCCGCCGTGGGACCCGAGCAAGATGACCGATGAGGCGCGCCTCGAACTGGGGATGCTGTGATGGAAACCGCCGTGATCGCCGCCCCTCCCGCGCCCACGCGCCGCCCGCGCGCCGCGCCGATCCGGCTGACGGCGTCCGCCGAGGCGCGCGTCGCCGCGCTGATGGCCAAAGCCCCCGAGGGCACGGCGGGCGTGCGCCTCTCCACCCCCAAGCGCGGCTGCTCGGGCCTCGCCTACAGCCTCGATTATGTCGCCGCGCCCAAGCCGGGCGACGAACCGATCGCGACCCCGGGCGCGACGCTATTCGTCGATGGCGGCAGCCTCATGTACCTGATCGGCTCCGAGATGGACTGGCGCGAGGACGATTTCACGGCGGGGTTCGTGTTCACCAATCCCAACGCCAAGGGCGCGTGCGGCTGCGGGGAGAGCTTCACGGTCTGAGCCCCAAGCTCAGGCCGCGTCGCCCTTGTAGCGGCTTTCGAGAAACCGCCCCTCCGCCGCAAGATCGCGCACCTTCTCCTGCGTCATGCCCTGCCACAGCAGGTCGAGTTCGTCCGCCACCACCGCAAGCCCGCGCGTCAGCCCGGCGTCGACCTCGGGGTTTTCCGCGCGCGCGGGTGGCGGGACAGCAGACCACGCATCGACCAGTCGCGGCAGATGATCCGACAATAACCGCCGCGCCTCCGCCAGCCCCGGGTCGCTCGAGGGCAACGCCGCCCATAACGGGCCAAGCGCACCCAGCCGCGCAAGGATACGCGCGGTCGCAGGCGCGGCCACTTTCGGGAAAGCGGCGCGCTTTAACTCGAGCCAGTCCTTCGCGGTCGCGCCCAGTCGCCCCGGCGGCAGCTCGGCGAATTTGGGCGTGGGCGGTGGCTTGCGTCGCGTGGGCAGCAGCGCCGCGCCCAAAGCCGCAGCCCCCGCGACGGGCACGCCGATCAGCAGCGCCTCCACCCCGATGGGCGCGACCGCGACCGCATAGCCGACCGCGCCGACGCCCGCCGTCCCTAGGACGCCCGCCGCGCGGCCGATGCGGCGACCGATATCGGCCACGACGCGTCCCGAATGCGCGCGCACATTGTCCACGATGCCATCGAGTTCGCGCAACTGCGCGTTCCAGCGATCGTGCCGCGCGGCGAGATCGGGATCGGCCATGGCGCTCAGCGGCTCGGCAAGGCGGCGAACGGGCTGTCGGCGGCGGGAAGCGAACCCGCGCTCGCCGCGCCCTCGGCACGCGCGATGTAGCCGCGCGATTTCTCCACCTCGTCGGTCAGCGCGTTGACCGTGGTCTTCATGTTATCGAGCGCTTTCAGCTTGAAAGTGTCGATCGCGTCCATCGTCTGGTAGATATTCTGGAACGCGCGCTTCAGGGTTTCGATCGGGATGGTCGAAGCGGCGGCCTGTTCGTGGATGCGCGCGGTCTGGGTTTTGAGCAGATTGCCGGTCGCGTCGATGACGTTCGCGGTCGTGGTGTTGAGCGCGGTCACTTGCTCCAGCACGAGGCGCTGGTTGGTCATCGCCTGCGCCACCGTCACCGCGGTCCGCAGCGCGGCAACCGTGGTGGTGGACGCGCGGTCCACGCCCTTGATCAGTTCGATATTATTCTTCTTCACCAGATCGAGCGCGAGATAGCCCTGCACCGTCACCGCCTGCTGCGTCAGCAGATCGGTGGTGCGCTGGCGCACGTAGAACAGCGCGGTCTGCTTGATCGCGGTCGCCTTGGCGGGTTCGCTCGTCTCGATGTCCATCGCTTTGGCTTCGAGTTTGGTGTCGAGCGTCTTGGACACATGGATCATCTGTTCGAGCCGCCCCATTGCCGCCCACATCGCCTGCCGCTCGACATCGATCGCCGCGTTGTCGCGCATCAACTCCTCCTTGCCGCCCGAGAGGCGGGTGAGGATCTGGTTGATGTGCGTCTGCGCGGACTTGTAGCTGTCGAAATAATTGCGGAGCTTGTTCCCGAACGGCATCAGCCCGAACAGGCGTCTCGACGTGGTCAGATTGCCGCGCTTGGACGGATCGAGGTCCTCCACCGTGCGCCGGAGTTCGGTGAGGTTCGCGCCGATGCCGCCCTCGCTGTCGATGGCTCGGACCGGCCGATCGAGGAAGCGGTTGGAAAGCCCCGCCGTCTCGGCGATCTCGCGGCGGCCGAGATTGGTCAGCGCTTCGACCTGTTTGCCGAATTCGGGGCTGTTCGCATCGGTTTCGGCGAGTTTGTCGACGAACGCGTCCGCACGCCGGTCGAGCTCGGTCGCGGTGTCGGGTGCGATCGGCACCAGGCCGGCGGCCGCGTTGACGGTGACGGGTTTGACCGGCGCCGGAGGCGTGAGCACGATCGGGGGATCGAGCGCGGTCAACGTCTGCGTCGGGTCTGCCTCGATCGTCTGCTCGGCCATGCGGGCGCTCCGTGGATTGAGCGTCATATCTAGCGCGCGCACGGCCACTGTCCTAGCCCACCCGCACACGGGCAGGCGCACGCTGGAACCGGGGCGCGGTTTGGCGTATATGACGTTCAGGAGCGCAACCGCTTGGCCACTTCGGAGTGGCCCAGGGGGATCGCTCCCCCTGGGCCGTTTGTCCTAGACGGTGATCTGGATCCGGAGTGTCACTTGCCAGCGACTCCGGATCCTTTTCACTTCCAGGCTCAGCACCAGTTTCGATAATCGAAATATGGCCGATCTCCTCGTCGGCGCCAGCGGCGCGTGCCGCGTGGTCGCGGCGGGGAAGCCGATCCTCCCCACGGGGCCGCTGGCCCGGCCCATCTGCTTCCCGCCGCCGACGCGGCCACGCTGACAGCCGCGCGCCTCGCCGCAAGCGTGCGGTAAACATCCTTGCCCGCAGGCCGTGACTTGGGGCTGACGCGGGGCGTGCTATCCTGCTCGCCTGATGCCGATCATCCGCCGCCTGCCCAGCCACCTCATCGACCGGATCGCGGCGGGCGAGGTGGTCGAGCGTCCCGCGTCGGCGCTGAAGGAACTGATCGAGAACGCGCTCGATGCGGGCGCGGGCCGGGTTGCGATCGATATCGGCGGCGGCGGGATCGATCATCTGTGCGTGATCGACGATGGCTGCGGCATGGACGCGGGGTCGATGCGCCTTGCGCTCGAACGCCACGCCACCTCCAAACTGCCCGACGACACGGACGCGCTCGACCGTATCGCCACGCTGGGCTTCCGCGGCGAGGCGCTGCCTTCGATCGCCAGCGTCGCGCGGTTAACGCTGACCAGCCGCGCGCCTGGCACCGAGGGCTGGCGGATCGTGATCGACAACGGGACGATCGTCGAGGATGGCCCGGCCGCCGCCGAGCCGGGGACGCGTGTCGCGGTCGATCGGCTGTTCGAGCGCGTGCCCGCGCGGCGCAAGTTCCTGCGCACCCCGCGCGCCGAGCAGGCGGCGTGCCTCGATATCGTGCGTCGGCTCGCGATGGCGCGGCCG
>JBBQJX010000124.1:0-5884 GCA_038326295.1 Sphingomonadales bacterium | reverse complement strand
ACTGCTTCACCGCATCCCAGGCCTTCGCCGAGGCCGTGCTGCCGCTGGGCCTGTATATCTCGCTCTCGGGCATCGTCACGTTCAAGAAATCGACCGACCTCCAGGCCACCGCCCGCCAAATCCCGCTCGATCGCCTGCTCGTGGAAACCGATGCGCCCTTCCTTGCCCCCCAGCCCGTTCGCGGCAAAACCTGCGAGCCTGCCCACGTGGCGATGACCGCCGCGTTCGTGGCGGAATTGCGAGGCATCACGCCCGGTGAACTTGCCGCAGCCACCACCGACAACTTCCATCGCTTGTTCACGCGCGCGCGTTCATAAGCGCGCCGCATGAAGATCACCCTGCTCGGCACCGGCACTTCGTCGGGCGTGCCCCGCATCGGCAATGATTGGGGCAATTGCGATCCCGCCGATCCCCGCAACCGCCGCCGCCGCGTGTCCATCCTGGTGCAATCGGGCGAGACGACGATCCTGGTGGATACCGGGCCGGACATGCGCGAGCAGTTGCTGGCTGCGCGCGTGGGCGCGGTAGACGCGGTATTCTATACGCATGATCACGCCGATCACACGCACGGGATCGACGATCTGCGCGGGCTGTACAATCTGACCAAGAAGCGCGTGCAATGCTATGCGAACGAGCCGACGCTGACGCTGCTGCACACCCGCTTCGGCTACATCTTCAAGGGGGAGGGGGGCTATCCCTCGATTGCGCAGGCCAACCGCGTGGCCGAAACGCACCGCATCGGGCCCATCACCGTGCGCAGCTTCCGACAGATCCACGGGATGATCGACAGCGTCGGCTACCGCTTCGAAGCGGACGGTGCCGCGTGCGTTTATTCGACCGATCTGAACGCCATCGCGCGCGATGCGCACCCGCTATTGGGGGACATGGACCTGTGGATCCTCGACTGCCTGCGAAGGAAGCCGCATTCGAGCCATCCGCATCTCTCGCTGGCACTCGAATGGGTGGCGAAGTTCGCGCCCCGGCGCACGTTGCTCACGCATATGGACAGCAGCATGGATCACGCAAAGCTGCAGGCCGAACTCCCCCCGGGCGTCGAACCCGGCTATGATGGGCAGATGATCGAGTTGGCACGCTGATGGAATGGTTCGATACACTGGGCGACTGGGAGCAGGGGCGCTTCGTCTATCTGCTCGCGCTCGTGCTGCTGGTGGCCGTGTTCGCGCTACCGCTGCGGCGGCTGGGGATTGGCCGACTGCTCGGCTATGCGATGGCATGGGGTGCGATCATCGGCGTGGGCTGGATGGCGCTCGAAGGCTCGCCGCGCGTGCAGCAATATCTGGCCGAGATGGGCAACACCGATCCGCCGACCGCCGTGCCGCAAGGCGCGGGTGGTGAGGTGCGCGTGCGCGCCGCGCTCGATGGGCATTACTGGGTGCGCGGCCAGATCAACGGCCACCCCGTGCGCTTCCTCGTAGACACGGGCGCGAGCGATGTGGTGCTCAGCCGCGAAACCGCGCGGCGTGTGGGCATCGACGTGGATGCACTGGTGTTCGATCGCCCCGGCGTCTCGGCGAGCGGCCGGGTGGACGCGGCGAGCGCGCGGGTCGACCGGCTGAGCGTGGGGCCGATCGTGCGGACCGACATGCCGGTCTCGATCATCCCGGGGGCGGACATCGACCTGCTGGGCATGCGCTTCCTGCGCACGCTCGACGGATGGCGGGTGGAGCGGGGGGAATTGCTGCTCAGGAGTTGAGCGGCAAGGGTGCGGTGCGGGCAACGAAGTCCGACGGGGTCTCCACGCGCATATCGAGGAACAAAGGCTGGAAATCCTTGACATTCCAGGTAATGATTCGATCGATTCCGGACTGCACCGCCGCGCGCCCGATCAGCCAATCGTAAAGCAGCGGTCCGCGTCCACCTGCGGCGGCGAACAC
The DNA here is from genome assembly GCA_038326295.1 of Sphingomonadales bacterium. GTDB lineage: Bacteria > Pseudomonadota > Alphaproteobacteria > Sphingomonadales > Sphingomonadaceae > JAVVHE01. Next base: position 3,989 of record JBBQJX010000124.1, on the reverse strand, counting down.
TCGGATCGAGTCGATGGTCTGCGCGGGCGTCAGGCCGACGACCTCGTTGGACGCCATCAGTCCCTCCAGGACTACAATCGCGCGAGCCGACGGCCACTCGTATCCCCGCGACGAAGCTTTGCGGGTGAGGGTGGAATAGGTCTCGGCGAGGCTGTGCGTCGAGATATGGAATCGCCAGCCTGCCATGTTCATGGCCTGCACCGAGGGCTCGTGATGAACATGACCCTCGATGAGGCTGGCAATAAGGACGTTGCTGTCAGCCAATGCCCTGGACACTGTCCATCCGTTCTTCGCGTCCCGCGTCGATTGCGCTCATGATCTCGTCAATTGTGGTCGATGGTCCATCGACGAACACCAGCAATCTGCCTTTGCGTACAATACCTTTGGGCAAATCCTCGTGCGCAATCGGTGGCGCGTAGGCTCTGAGTGCTTCCTCGACCACCTGCGTAGCCGACATTCCCGTTTCGCGCACAATCTGGTGCACCCGCTGACGGGCGAAGTCCGAGCGGATGTTGAGCTGGGCGGCGGAGGAACGGGCCATGCCGCAGCGTACCACGTTCGTACCGCCGGTGCTAGCACATGCTCGACAGGTGCTAGCTGAACAGCTTGCCCCAGCGCCGCTGCGGCCGATCGCGCCAGTGGCCGCGGTGGTAGGCGTCCGAGGCGAGCAGCGGCAGGACCGAGGTGGCTTCGGCGAAGACCATCTGTTCCAAGGCGGTGGAGACCTTGCCCCAGCTGGCGGCTTCCTGGAGGGTGGAGCTGCTGCACGCGCCGTCGCGCACGTCCGCGACTGTGATCTGGACCGCATATTTGTGGACCTCGACATCCTCGTGCCCAAGGATTTCGGCGCAGACCACGGTGTCTTGCACGAAGTTCTTCGGCACGCCGCCGCCGATCATCAGCAGGCCCGTCACCCCAGCAGCAATCTTGATGTCGGTCAGCTCGCGAAAGTCGGCGATGCTGTCGAGCGTGAGGTAGGGGCGGCCCGCCTTGGCAGCATCGACCTGATGCTTGACGAGGCCGAAGCCGGCGCTGGAATCGGTGAAGGCGGGGCAGAAGATCGGCACGTCATGTTCGTAGGCGAGCTTGACTAGGCTGTTTTCCTTCTTGCCGTGCGTCGCCAGCCACTTGCCCATCTCGCGGATGAAGGCGCGGCTGCTGTAGGGTTTGGGCGGCAGGCTGTTTGCAATTTCGAGAATCGTGTGATCGGTCTCCTGCAGCGCGACCTCGTCGATATAGGTGTCGTAGATGCGATCGATGTAGAGCGAGCGCAGAGTATCGTCGTCGGGCTTTTCCAATGCCTGATAATGTTTGTGGCCGAGCGCCTCGAAGAAATCCATGTCGACGATTGCAGCACCCGTGGCGACGATGCCGTCGATCATGTTGTTGGCCAGCAGGTCCGCATACAGATTCATGCACCCGCCAGCGCTGGTCGAGCCTGCGATGACGAGGAAGATGGTGCAGTCCTTGTCGGCGAGCATCTGGTTGTAGATGCCCGTCGCACGGCCGAGATCGCGGCTGGTGAAGCTCATGTCCTTCATCGCGTCCACGATCGGGCGCGCGTCGAACGACTTGATATCGATATGCTTGATCTCGTGGCTGAGGAGTTCGGCCTTGCGAGTGTCGTTGATGAGGTCGGTCAATGGTGTCTCCAGTCACAGGGGGGTGGCTGGCTCGGCAACCCGAAGGTTGCCGCCTGCGGCTGGATGCTCCAGCGCCGAGCGGGTTATCTCTTCAAGGCTCCGAAAAGTAGTGCCCCTGTCAAGGACACGAGCGGTAGCCATCCTACGAACGTTTGAAGCCAGAATCGCCTCGGCTTATCGATCCTGTCAATGCGCCTGACGACCAATCCATATGCATAACCAGCACGGAAGTGTCTGACGAGATTCCAAGTCCAGAGCGTGAGCATAACCGCAAGCATGATTAAGCCAAGCGCACGCTCCATCAGACTACTTCCTCAGCGCCACCACATTGTTCGCCACCGGCTCGGCCTCATCCTCGCCGCCGTACAGCGTGGCCATCGGCTCATCCGCCAGCTCGGCAGTTTCGCCAACACCAAAGCCGTTGAACTGCGTACGCATCGCAGCTCCATAAGCGCCCAACATGCCGAACTCAATATAATCCCCCGCCGCCACATCGGCGGGCAGATCGAACGGGCCCTTCATGAAGTCCATGTCGTCGCAGGTTGGCCCGTATAGGCTGAAGCCCAGCGGCTTGGCGCGCGAGGGCGTATCGCGCAGCAACGTGACTGGAAACCGCCAGTCAACATGCGCGGCATCGAACAGCGAGCCGTAGGCGCCATCGTTGATATACAGCACATCGCCGCGCCGCTTCTCGACGCGCGCGACCACGGATGCGTATTCGGCGCTCAGCGCACGCCCCGGCTCGCACCACAACTCGGCCGAATAGGAAATCGGCAGCGCCTCGAACATGCGCCCAATCAGGCTGAAATAGGCCTCCAGCGGCGGCGGCGTCATGCCGGGATAGGCGGACGGGAAACCGCCGCCCACGTCGATCACGTCGACCGTCACCGCCGCACCCACGATCGCCGCGCGCACCAGCGCCATCGCGTCCGAATAGGCCTGCGGGCTCATCGTCTGCGAACCCACATGGAAGCATACGCCGAGCGCGTCCGCCGCCTGCCGCGCCGCCTGGAGCAGGCCGGGGGCCTCCTCCATCGTCGCGCCGAACTTGGAGGCGAGGCTCAGCTTGGCGTGCGCCGAAGACACGCGCAGCCGCACGCACAGCGTCAGATCGGTCGCCGCCCCGGTGGCGGCACCGATCTTCGCCAGCTCGTCATGGCTGTCCAGCGAGAAGACGCGCACACCGTGCGTGACATACGCCTCGCGGATCGCTTCGGGGGATTTGACCGGATGCATGAACGCCAGCACCGCCTCGGGCAGCAGCCCGCGCACGAGGCGCACCTCGGCAAGGCTCGCCACGTCGAACATGCGGATGCCGCTCTCCCACAGCTGAAGGATCAGCGCGGGCGAGGGATTGGCCTTCACCGCATACATCGTCGTGCCCGGAAACTTCTGCGTGAAGAAGCGGGCGGCGCGATCGGCGGCGTGCGGGCGCAGGCAGGTCACCGGCTCGGCCGGCAGAAGGGCTTTCGCTAGCCCCAGCGCGCTATGATGCTTGTGCAACTCAAGGGACCTCCGGGTGTGGGTGTGACCAAACTGCCTTGCGGTGGAAGTCCCATGGGGCAGCGGACGCGGCAAATAGGGATCGCACCCCCCCGTGTAAAGCGGTTTCTGCCTCGCTATGGATCTGGGCCATGGACCTTCCCACCCACGCCGACGTGATCGCCGCCGCCGCCCGCCTGCACGGCCACGCGGTCCGCACCCCGCTCATCCGTTCGGACGCGCTCGATGCGCTGACCGGAGGCGGGATATGGCTGAAAGCCGAGTGCCTCCAGCGCACCGGCTCGTTCAAGTTCCGGGGCGCATATAACCGCCTCGCACAGCTTGCGCCGGGCACGCCGGTGGTTGCCTACAGTAGCGGCAATCACGCGCAGGGGGTGGCGCTGGCGGCGAAGTTGCTGGGCATGCCTGCGGCGATCATCATGCCCCACGATGCCCCCGCGCTGAAAGTTGAGCGCACCCGCGCTCACGGGGCCGAGGTGATCCAGTACGACCGCGCCTCCCAGGACCGCGAGGCGATCGGCGCGGCGCTGTCCGCCGAACGCGGCGCGGTGCTGGTGCCCCCGTTCGACGATCCGCACGTCATCGCGGGCCAGGGCACCGTCGGCCTCGAAGTGCGCGAACAACTGGCCGAACACGGCCTCTGCGCCGATCTGGCCCTGGTCTGTTGTGCGGGCGGCGGCCTCGCGTCGGGCATCGCGCTTGCGCTGGGTGTCCCGGTCATCACGGTCGAGCCCGAACAGTATGACGATGTCGCGCGCAGCCTCGCCGATGGTGTCATCCGCTCGAACGCCGCCTTTCCTCCCACTCTTGCCGACGCGCTCCAGGCGGTCGCGCCTTCGCCGC
>JBBQJX010000123.1:0-5899 GCA_038326295.1 Sphingomonadales bacterium | reverse complement strand
CGGGGTTTGAGTTCGGTCAGATCGGGACGCAGCAGTTCGACCATGGCAGGGGTCCTTTCGGGTTAAAGCGAGCCGCGCAGGCGATCGGCCATGCGCGCGAGGGAAGAGCGGTTGTCGTCGGCGCGCGCACGCGCCGCGTGGCGTTCGGCCAGGGACCAGAGATCGTCGGCGTCCTGCGCGGCGAATGCGGCAAGCCCCGCAAGCGTGGCGAGCGCGGCGGTGGACGGGCCACCCGTCAGCGCGTGGACGCCCCGTGGGCGACCGATGCGGACCTGGCGACCGAGCGCGGCTTGCGCGAAATCGGCGATCCCGGCGAGTTCGGCACCTCCCCCCGTCAGCACGATCTGGCGACCGGCGGGCCCCGCAAATCCCATGGCGGTCAGCGCATTGCCGACGAGCGCGAACAGCGTGGTCAGCCGCGCCCGGATGATCTGGTTCAGCTGCGCGCGCGTGACCCGCCCCGTTTCCGGGGTACCGTCCGGATCGTCCGCGATCGGTACGGTTTCCAGCTGCTCGTGAGTGTCGCGCGGCGCAAGGCTGGCGCTGCCGTGCATGGCTTTGAGGCGCTCGGCATGGCTGCGCCGCGTGGCAAACGCGGTCGCGATATCGTCGGTAATGTCCTGCCCACCCATGGAAATGGCGGCGATCTCGACCAGCAGCCCGCGCCCGTAGGCCGCCACCGTGGTGACGCCTGCGCCCAGATCGATGAGCGCGACGCCGAGTTCGCGTTCCTCGGGGTGGAGGACCGCAAGTCCGGCGGCAACGGGGGAGGCGACGATCGTCTGGATACCGAGGTGGGCGGCGCGGACGCATTGATCGAGATTACGAATGGGCGGCGTTTCGGCGCTGACGACGTGGATATCGACGCCCAGGCGATCCGCGTGGAAGCCGATCGGATCGGCCACATGCGTCTCGCCGTCCAGCGTGTACAATGCCGGCTGCGCGTGGAGGACGGTGCGGGGCTTGAGGTCGATCCTGCGGCGGCCCTCGGACAGCAGCGCCGCGAGATGCTCGCGCGTGACCTGCTGGCCGGGGATCGGCATCTCCACCGTGCGGACGCTCGAAAGCAGCCCGCCCGCGCCGAGACTGACCGTGACGTGGGACGCCTGATGGCCGGCCTGCCGCTCGGCCTGATCCATTGCGCCGCGGATCGCGGCCTCGGTCAACGCCATGTCCGCGACCAGACCGTGTTTGAGCCCCGCGCACACGCGCGCGCCGATACCGAGCGGACGCACGCCGCCATCGAGCGTTGCCACGCCAACCATCGCCGCGACCTTCGAGCTGCCGACATCGAGCGCGGCAATGGGCCGGGTGATGCCGCGTTCGGGTTTGACGCTCATATCGCGGTGCCTTTGGCTTTTGCCTTGGGATCAGCGGGCGGATGCGCGAGGCGTACCACCATGCGTCCGGGGAGGCGAAGATCGAAACGGGTGAAGCTGCCCCCGGTGAGCTTCTGTTTGGCGTCCAGCGCGACGAACTGCGCCAGCGCCGCCTGCGCTTCGGCATAGCCTTCGGGGAGCGCGAGCGTCTCGCGGGATTTGAGCGTCAGATCCCAGCGACGACCGCCCACCCAGGTCGCCGCATCGACGCTCTTCGCAAACGCGGGCTGGGTGGCGAGCAGGCCGATCAGGCTCGGATATTCGCGCGCCGCGTCCGGTCCGGCAATCAGCGGCAGCGCGGCCCAGGGGGCAAGATCGTCGATCGGGAGCGTGTGGCCCGTGGCGTCCATCAGCTGCGTGCGGCCGTTCACCTGCCAGAGCGCGGCGGGCGTGCGCTCGACGATGGTAATATCGAGCCGATCGGGCAGGCGGCGGGCCACGGTCGCGTCCGCCACCCATGGGAGCGCGCGCAGGCGGGTGCGCACGTCTTCGAGCGAAAGACCCAGCATCGCGGACGAACCACCTTCGAGCGCGGCGGCCTCGATGGTGGCGGGGCCGAGGTGTCGCGTACCGGTGACGCGGATCGCGCGGACCTCGAAACCCGAGGCGACGGACTGCGCCTGCGCCCATGCGCCGATGCGCTGGGGCACGCGCATGAGCAGGAGCGTGGCCACAAGCGCGGCCGCCATCGCCAGCGCGACGAGCCAGAGCAGCAGACGGCGCGCACGATCGGGCGCGATCGGCAGCCTGACGCCCCGCGAGACGGACGCGGGCGCGCGACGCGCGGGCACCCGGCGCCTGGGAGCGGCGCGCGCGCGGGGGAGCGCGAGGGCGGCGCTCATCCTGTGGCCTCAAGTGCCGAATCGACCAGGCGCTGCACGAGTTGATCGAACGCAATGCCGCGATACGCCGCCTGTTCGGGGACGAGGCTGAGCGGCGTCATGCCGGGCTGCGTATTGACCTCGAGCAGGTACAGGCCATCGACGCCCTCGCGGTCGTCCCAGCGGAAGTCCGAGCGCGATACCCCCGCGCAGCCGAGCGCACGGTGCGCGCGCAGCGCAGTGTCGAGCGCGGCGGCTGTGACGTCCTCGGGAATGTCGGCGGGCAGGATGTGCGTGGTCCGGCCATCGGTATATTTGGCGTCGTAATCGTAGAAGCCCTGGACAGGACGCAATTCGGTGACGCCGAGCGCCTCGTCACCGAGCACCGCGACGGTGAGTTCGCGGCCGGGAATGAACGGCTCGGCGAGCAGGTGGGCAAATTGTTGCCACGGGCCCGGCGCATGGCGCGCGATGGGGGAGCCCGCGTCGTGGCCCTCGGTAATGATCGCGACACCGACGCTGCTGCCTTCATTGACGGGCTTGAGCACGTAAGGGCGCGGCAGCGGATCGGCCGCATACAGGCTGGCGCTCTCGACGATATGGCCGCCGGGCATGGGGATGCCCTCGGAAACCAGCAGCCGCTTGGTCAGCGCCTTGTCGATCGCGATGGCAGACGCGGCGACGCCCGAGTGGGTGATGCGAAGGCCGAGCAGCGCGCACAGGCCCTGCACGCTGCCGTCCTCGCCCGGCGTGCCGTGGAGCGCGTTGAAAACCAGATCGGGGCGCGCGTCGGCGAGGCGCTGCGGCGTATCGTGGTCGAGATCGATCTCGGTCACATCATGGCCCAGACGCCGCAGCGCCGCCGCACACGCCGCGCCCGAGACGAGGCTGACCGCGCGCTCGGCCGACGGGCCGCCAAGGAGGACGGCGATGTTCACGCCGCCACCCCCACCCGCTCGATCTCCCATTCGAGCGCGATGCCCGAATGTGCCAGCACGCGCGCGCGCGCCGTCTCGCCGAGCGCTTCGATGTCCGCTGAGGTCGCGTCGCCGGTGTTCAGCAGGAAGTTGCAGTGTTTCTCGCTGATCTGGGCCCCGCCCACGCGCAGTCCCCGGCAACCCGCCGCATCGATCAGTTGCCACGCTTTTGCGGCGGGCGGGTTCTTGAAGGTGGAGCCGCCGGTGCGCGAGCGCAGCGGTTGGCTGGCCTCGCGCTCGGCGGCGATACGGTCCATCTCCGCGCCGATCCGCGCGGGATCGGCGGGCGTGCCGCGCAACAGCGCCTCAACCACGATCGCGCCCCTGGGCAGCGTCGCGTGCCGGTAGGCGAAGTTCAGTTCGGCGGCCGGGAGGGTGACGACGCCGCCGCCGGGAAGCGCGAGCGTCGCCTCGACGAGGATGTCGGCCACCTCGCGGTCGTACGCGCCCGCGTTCATCGCCACCGCGCCGCCCAGCGTACCCGGAATACCGCGCAGGAACTCCATGCCGCCGATGCCGGCATCGCGCGCGGCGGTCGCGACCGTTATGCCCATCGCTGCCGCGCCGGCGCGCAGTGTCCGGCCCTCGGCGCGGATGTCGGCGAAGGATTTGGTCAGTCGGATGACCAGCCCCGGGACGCCGCCGTCGCGCACGATGAGGTTCGAGCCAACGCCGACGGGCAGCATCGGCACGTGCGCGGGCAGGCGGGTCAGCAGATCGCGCAGGTCGGACAGGTGGCTCGGACGGAAGAGGCATTCGGCCGGACCGCCGGTGCGGAACCAGATGAAATCCGCGAGCGGCGCGTGGGGCTGGAGTGGGCCGCGCGTCGGGCCGGAATCGAGGATAGCGGCGAGATGGCGAGAAAGCTGCCCCCCCTCACCCTGCGCTTCGCGCTGTCCCTCTCCCGCTTGCGGGAGAGGGAAATGCGAGCGTAGCGAGCGAGGGTGAGGGAGGGTATTCACGCCCCGCGCTCGACCGTAATCGCGTCCGCCAGCCCCGCCGCCCACTTCGTGATGTCGCCCGCACCCAGGCAGATCACCATGTCCCCCTCGCGCACGATCTGCGCGAGCTGGTGCGCGAGATGCTCTTGCCCGTCGGTTGCGATGGCGAAGCGATGTCCGCTGCGCTTCAACCCCGACACCAGCGCATCGGCATCGGCGCCTTCGATCGGCTGCTCCCCCGCCGCGTAGACCGGGGCGACCAGAACGATATCGGCATCGTTGAACGCGCTCTGGAACTCGGCCATCAGCGACTGAAGCCGCGTGTAGCGATGCGGCTGCACCACCGCGATCACGCGCCCCGTCGCGCCTTCGCGCGCGGCCGACAGCACCGCGCGGATCTCGACGGGATGATGCCCGTAATCATCGATGATCGTCGCCCCGCCGACCTCGCCCACCTTGGTGAAGCGCCGCTTGACCCCGCCGAACCCGGCGAACCCCGCGCGGATGGCATCGTCGGGAATGTGCAGCTGGTCCGCCACGCCGATTGCGGCAAGCGCGTTTTGCACGTTGTGGCGGCCGGGCATGGGCAGCACCAGATCGTCGATCCGCCGCTCCTCACCGCGTGGGCTGCGGATCACCACCGAGAAGCGGTTGCCGCCGGGGATGGGCTGCACTGCCAATCCCTGGATGTCCGCCTGCGCGGTGAACCCATAGGTGACGATGCGCCGGTCCGCCACACGCGGCAGCAGCGCCTGCACCTCGGGATGATCGAGGCACATCAACGCCGCGCCGTAGAAGGGCACATGGCCGACGAACTCGACGAACGCGTCCTTCACGCGCTCGAAATCGCCATAATGGTCGAGATGCTCCGGATCGATGTTGGTGACGACCGCGATGGTGGGCGGCAGGCGGAGGAAGGAGCCGTCGGACTCGTCCGCCTCCACCACCATCCACTCGCCCGCACCCAGCCGCGCATTCGAGCCATAGGTGTTGATGATGCCGCCGTTGATAACGGTTGGATCGAGGCCGCCCGCATCGAGCAGCGCCGCGACCATCGAGGTGGTCGTCGTCTTCCCATGCGTGCCCGCAATGGCGACGGTGGATTTGAGCCGCATCAGTTCAGCGAGCATTTCCGCGCGGCGCACGATGGGCAGGCGGCGTTCCTGCGCCAGTTCGACTTCGGGGTTGCCCGGCCGGATCGCGGTCGAGGTCACCACCACCGCAGCATCGCCCAGATTTTCGGCCGCGTGGCCGTTGTGGACCGCGATGCCCTTGGCGCGCAGTCCGGCGATCACATAGCCCTCGGCCACATCGCTGCCCTGCACGGTATAGCCCAGATTGTGCATCACCTCGGCGATGCCAGACATGCCAATGCCGCCGATACCCACGAAGTGGACCGCTCCAATATCGTGGGTGACACCGGTCATACGGGGGCGGGTTCGTCCGTACCGGCGGCGCGCATCGCCTCGCGCAGCTGGCTCTCGGCCCAGGCGTGCTTGGCCTTTACCGGCGTCGCCTTGTGTTTGATCGCGCGCGCGCCCGGCAACGGGGGCAGCGCGACGCGGCGTGGATCGCTCGCGGGCGCATCGAGGCGGGCGCTGGGCTTCGTCTCGGCTGTATCCGGCACCGCACCATCCCTGGGGAAGATGCTCAGTGTCGGTCGCTTTTCGGTCATCGAATGGTCTCCAGTATCGTGTCCGCGAGCGCGGCGGCGGCGTTCGGCCGTCCGGCGGCCCGCGCCGCGCTGGCCATGGCCATGGCGCGGTCGGGGGTGAGCGCGT
>JBBQJX010000122.1:0-6054 GCA_038326295.1 Sphingomonadales bacterium | reverse complement strand
CCGATCCGCTGATCAGCATCGCGCACGCCGTCGCGCCGGAGGCACGGCTGCTCTGCCTCGACGAGTTCTTCGTGCGCGATCCCGCCGATGCGATGATCATGGGGCGGATGTTCACCGCGCTGATCGAGGCGGGCGTGACGGTCGTCACCACCTCCAACCGCCCGCCCTCGGACCTCTACAAGGACGGCATCAACCGCGAGCTGTTCCTGCCGTTCATCGATCTGGTCGAGAGCCGACTTGACGTCGTCCCACTGAACGGCCCGACCGATTACCGCATGGACCGGCTGGGGGGCTTTCCAACCTGGTATGTGCCCAATGGCGACGCGGCGACGGCTGCGCTCTCAAAGGCCTTCTTCCGCCTGACCGACTTTCCCGTGGAGGACCGGGCCAACGTTCCCACCGCGACGATCCCGGTTGAGGGCGGCCGCACGCTCTTCATTCCCAAGTCGCTCAAGGGCGTTGCGGTGTTCAGCTTCAAGCGGCTGTGCGGGCAGCCGCTGGGCACCGCCGACTATCTCGCGCTCGCGCGCACGCACCACACGCTGATCCTGGTGGGCATCCCCATCCTCACGCCCGAGAAGCGCAACGAGGCCGCGCGCTTCACCGCGCTGGTGGACACGCTTTACGAGACGCGCACCAAGCTGCTGGCAGCCGCCGATGGAGAGCCTTACCAAATTTACCCGCAGGGTGAAGGGAACTTTGAGTTCGAGCGCACGGCTTCGCGGCTGGCGGAGATGCGCTCGGCGGACTATCTGGCGCTCGGGCACTGCAGCTAAAAGCAACCGATTTTGCGCAAACTGATCTTTCCGCTGATCCTGGCGGCCATGCTGATTGCGGGCGGCATGTATGGCTGGCGCTGGTGGACCGTGGGCCGCTTCGAGGAGAGGACCGACAATGCCTATGTCGCGGCGGACACGGCGGTGATCGCGCCGCGCGTCGCGGGGTATGTGGACGCGGTCGCGGTTTCCGACAATCAGGAGGTGCGCGCCGGCCAACTGCTCTTCACGCTCGACGCGCAGGACTTCGAGACGGTCGCCGCGCGCGCCCGCGCCGACGTCGATCAGGCGCGCGCCGGGCTGGTGACGGTGGGTGCCAGCACCGCGACCGAGGCGGACACGGTCGTGGCCAACCGCGCCGAAATCCTCGCCGCACGTGCGCAGCTCGCGCAGGCGCGGGCCGACCTCGCGCGGATCGAACCCATCTACCGCAAGGGCTTCTCCACCAAGGGCACCTACGATGCCGCCGTCGCCGCCGCCGCGAGCCGCGCGGCCGATGTGGCGCGCGCCGAGGCCACGATGGTGGCACAAGGTTCGCGCCGGACCGCCACCGCGAGCCAGAGCGGCGGGGCGCGTGCGCAGATCGCGTCGGCGCAGGCCTCGCTCGCGCAGGCGCGGCTCAACCTCGATTACACGCATGTTATTGCCCCGATCGACGGCGTGGTGGGCAACCGTTCGGTGCGGGTGGGCGAGTATCTGAAGGCGGGTCAGCAGACGATGGTGATCGTCCCGCTCGCCGCCGCCTATCTGGTCGCCAATTTCAAGGAAACACAGGTGGCGCGCATGCTCCCGGGGCAACGCGTGCGGCTGAAGGCGGATGCGTTTCCGGATGCGCCGATCATGGGCCGGATCGAAAGCCTGTCGCCCGCTTCCGGCTCGCAATATTCGATTTTGCCGCCCGAGAACGCCACGGGCAATTTCACCAAGATCGTCCAGCGCATCCCGGTGCGCATCGCGATCGATCGGCCGCTCCCGGCGGGCGTCCGCCTTGCGCCCGGCATGTCGGTCAAGGCGGTGGTGGAGGTGGGGCATGGCGGCTGAGGCAATCGGGGACAGCTTACCTATTTCGCGGCGCGATCGTGCGAACACGCCCGCGCGTGCGGGCGAAATCGGTAAGCTGCCCTCGATTCCCGCCGAAGACCGCTTTCCCCCACTGCGTGTTGTCGCCGGGTTCGCGCTGATGGCGATCGGCATGTTCATGGCGATCCTCGACATCCAGATCGTCGCCGCGTCGCTCGGCCAGATCCAGGCGGGGCTCGCGGCGAGCGCGGATGAGATCAGCTGGGTGCAGACAAGCTATCTGGTGGCCGAGGTGGTGATGGTACCGCTCAGCGGCTTCCTCAGCCGCGCGCTCTCGATGCGCCGCCTGTTCCTGATCTCGGCTGCGGGCTTCGTCGTCTCCAGCGCGCTGTGCGCCACAGCGACAACGATCAACGAGATGATCCTTTACCGCGCGCTCCAGGGCTTCATCGGCGGCGCGATGATCCCGACCACCTATGCCGCGAGCTTCGCGATCTTCCCGCGCCGCTACCAGACGCAGGTGACGGTCGCGATCGCGCTGCTGATCACGCTCGCCCCCACCGTCGGCCCCACCATCGGCGGCATTCTGACCGACGCCTTCTCCTGGCACTGGCTGTTCCTGATCAACATCATCCCCGGACTGATCTGTGTGGGCGGCGTCTATACACTGATCGAACGCCAGCCCGCCGATCTGGCGCTTTTGAAGCGCATCGACATTCCCGGCCTCATCCTGATGGCGCTGTTCCTCATGGGGCTCGACTACGTGCTTGAGGAAGGCGCGCGCCACGATTGGCTCGCGGACCGGACCGTGCGCACCGTCGCCATCGTCGCCGCCTTTGCCAGCGTCGGCTTCTTCTGGCGCGCCACTACGGCGGCCGAACCGATCGTCGATCTGCGCCCGTTCCGGAACCGCAACTTTGCGGGCGCGTGCATCCTCCAGTTGACGCTCGGCGTCGGCCTGTTCGGGCTGACATACCTGTATCCGCTGTTCCTCGGCCGCATCGGCATGCTCTCCGCCGCACAGATCGGCGAGACGCTGTTCGTCACCGGGCTGACCATGATGCTGAGCGCGCCCATCTTCGGCAAGATTGCGCGCACCACCGATCCGCGCCTCGTCTGTTCGGCGGGGTTCCTGTTCATGGCGGCCTCGACGTGGCTGACGCAGGACCTGACCGCGCAGTGGCGCTTCAACGAGTTGCTGTGGCCGCAGATCCTGCGCGGCTGCGGGCTGATGTGCGGGATCGTTTCCACCAGCGTGATCGCCTTCGCCACCCTGCCCAGGGGCAGCGCGGGCCAGGCCGCACCGCTCTTCACGCTAACACGCAACATCGGCGGTGCTGTGGGGCTGGCGGGGCTGAATACGCTGCTGCTCTCTCGCTTCGATTTCCACTGGCAGCGCATCGGCGAGAGCGTCACCGCATCGCGCGCCGATATCGTCGCGCGCATGGACGCGATGCGGGGCATGGCGGAGGCGCGCGGCCTCAGCCCCGATCTGCTCCCCGCGCGCATCATGGCGCGGCAGGTGGCCGAGCAGGCGACGACGATGTCCTACGCGGACGCGTTCGTGATCCTGGGCTATGCCTTCGTGGCGATGGCGGCGATCCCGTTCCTGCTCAAGCGCCCGCCAACGTTCGATAGCCCGGCCCCCGAACATTGACGCTTTGCGGCGCGCGCTCCTAAGCCCCGGGGTAAATCCCCTTCAGGAGACCAAGCGTGCCCCGTCCAAAGATCGCTCTCATCGGTGCCGGCAATATCGGCGGCACGCTCGCCCACCTGATCGCGCTGAAGGAACTGGGCGACGTCGTTGTGTTCGACATCGCCGAGGGCCTGCCACAGGGCAAGGCGCTCGATCTCTCGCAGGCGGGGCCGGTCGAGGGGGTGGACGCGAAACTCACCGGCGCGAACGATTACGCCGGGATCGCGGGAGCAGACGTGGCGATCGTCACCGCGGGCATCGCGCGTAAGCCCGGCATGTCGCGCGACGATCTGCTGGGGATCAACCTCAAGGTCATGAAGGCGGTCGGCGAGGGCCTGCGCACGCACGCGCCCAATGCCTTCGTGATCTGCGTGACCAACCCGCTGGACGCGATGGTCTGGGCGCTTCGCGAATTCTCCGGCCTGCCGCACCACAAGGTGGTCGGCATGGCGGGCGTGCTCGATAGCGCGCGCTTCCGGCATTTCCTCGCGGACGAGTTCAAAGTGTCGGTCGAGGACGTCACCGCCTTCGTCCTCGGCGGCCACGGCGACACGATGGTCCCCGTGCTCGAATATTCGACCGTGGCGGGCATCCCCGTGCCCGAGCTGATCGCGATGGGCTGGTCCACGCAGGAGCGCATCGATGCGATCGTCGCGCGCACGCGCAGCGGCGGCGGCGAGATCGTCGGGCTGCTGAAGACCGGCTCGGCCTACTATGCCCCCGCCGCGAGCGCGGTGGCGATGGCGGAAAGCTACCTGCGCGACAAGAAGCGCGTGCTGCCATGCGCGGCGTGGGTCGACGGCGCCTATGGGCTGGACGGACTGTACGTGGGCGTCCCCATCGTCATCGGCGAAGGCGGCGTGGAGCGCGTGGTGGAAATCCGGCTGGGCGAAGCGGCGAAGGCGGGGTTCGATGTGAGCGTCGCGGCGGTGCGGGAGTTGCTGGTGGCGTGCCGGGGGATCGAGCCGGGGTTGGGTTAATCTAACGTCCAAGATATCCGTATCATCGAACTGGAGCCAGCATACAATGACTGAAAGGGACTGCGTTTAGATGGAACAAGGCGCTGTCGTCGAATCTATGAAAGGACAACTCGATGCCATCTCCTCGGCCCCTGTGCCATTTTTGGCGTGCATTATTATCGTCGCTTTTGTCGTCTGGAAGGCATTAAGCTGGCGTTACGAGACTATTATCGAAAGGCAGAAAGCCGAGATCGTCCATCTAGACAAAATGGTCAGCGCCGGTTTGCGCGGGCACCAGTTTGGCCAGCCAACAAGGCCTGATGTTAAGCAGGCCATTTCGATAGTGCCCAAGCAGGCTACCCCTCACGTGGTTATCGACGCCGATCGAGATCAAACTGTTATACCCGCTAACGTAACACCACAGGTTTTGATCGAACGTCGCAAAGGTCTTACTACTTTACAAGCTCAAAAGGCGTTCGAGTTATATTTTGGTAAATCGATTGAGGTTGCAGGGACAGTCGCAGACGTAAGAAATCTCAACCTATTTCACTCGATCACTTTAAAACCAAACGGCACGAACCAAGAAATGCTGTGGATCAACTGCATATTTACTAATAATACAGATCAACTTACTGTCTTGAGTAAAGACAACTACTTAGTGGTTTATGGTGTACTGGACTCCGTTTCCGACCATGGTATCACGATTAAAGACTGTCGGGTTTTGCGAATCGGTTCTTGATTATGGAATGGGCGTCGAGTTAGCCATATGTCCGATCCCCGCACCGACTGGACCCGCGCCCAAATCGCCGCGCTCTTCGACCTCCCCTTCACGGACCTCATCCTCGAGGCGCAGACCATCCACCGCGCGCACCACGCCCCCAACACCGTCCAGCGCAGCCAGCTGCTGTCGATCAAGACCGGCGGGTGCGCGCAGGATTGCGGCTATTGCAGCCAGTCCGCGGGCTTCGACACCGGCCTCAAAGCCTCCAAGCTGATGGACGCCGACGCCGTCATCGCAGAGGCAACCTCCGCCAAACAGGGCGGCGCCACGCGCTTCTGCATGGGGGCCGCGTGGACCGGCCCCAAGGACCGCGACCTGCCCGCGCTCACGCGCATGATTGCAGGCGTCAAGGCGCTGGGCCTCGAAACCTGCATGACGCTGGGCACGCTCGCCCCCGCGCAGGCACAGGCGCTCGCCGACGCGGGCCTCGATTACTACAACCACAATCTCGATAGCTCGCCCGAATATTACGAGCGCGTCGTCAGCACGCGCTCCTACCAGGACCGACTCGACACGCTCGCCCACGTCCGCGCCGCGGGCATGGCGACCTGCTGCGGCGGCATCGTCGGCATGGGGGAGAGCCGCGCGGACCGCATCGGCCTCATCCACACGCTCGCGACGTTGCCCGAGCATCCGGGCTCGGTGCCGATCAACGCGCTCATGCCCGTCGCGGGCACCCCGCTCGGCGATGCGGTGCTCTCGGGCCGGGCCGCCCAAATCGACGCGATCGAGTTCGCGCGTACCGTCGCGGTGGCGCGGATCACGATGCCGCGCGCGGTGGTGCGCCTCTCGGCAGGGCGCGAAACCATGTCGGCGGCGGAT
>JBBQJX010000121.1:0-6258 GCA_038326295.1 Sphingomonadales bacterium | reverse complement strand
GTCAGTGCCCTGGCAGCCGCGATCCCCGCCGCGCTCTCGTCGCTCAGCCGGGCCTTCAGGCCCGCATTCGCGCCCTTGTCCAGCCCGAGCAGCGTGGCGCTTTCGGGACGTCGTTCGAGGCCCTGCTGGAACAGCCTGTCGAAAAGCGCGGTCAGCCCGGCATCGCCATCGTCGGGCACGAGCGCGCGCGCGATGCCGGTTGGGGTGGCGCTGCACAGCGCGGCGGTGGCGACAAATGCGCGGCGTGAGATCACCGTGGCGGGCCTCCTGCGATACGGGCAGCCTAGCGGGCCTCGCGCGGGCTGCAAGATTTCATCGTCGGGCACCATGTCCGGTGTAACCGCCTTGCGGCCGGGACCGAAAGCGTGCTGCAAAGGCGCGGACCACCCGAGGAGAGATGATGGCGAGCATCGCGGACATGCCGATCGAGGAAGCGCCCGCCGCGCCGTCGCGTCGGCTCGCCTATCGCCACCCCTTGTCGCGGCGGATCAATCACTGGGTCAACGTCGTCACGGTGATCCTGCTGCTGATGACGGGCCTGAACATCTTCAACGCGCACCCCGCACTCTACTGGGGTGTCTATGGGTCCGAGCACGACAAGCCCGTGCTCGCCATGCGCGGCAATGATGGAAAAGGCACGCTGCACATCGGCACGCAGAGCTTCAACACCACCGGCCTGTTCGGTTATTCGGGCGGCGAAAGCCGGGGCTTCCCGGCGTGGGCGACCGTGCCCAGCTTCCGCAATCTGGCGGCGGCGCGGAACTGGCACCTTTTCCTTGCGTGGGTGCTGATCCTGAACGGGCTGGCCTATTACCTGTTCGGCCTTTGGAACCGGCATCTGCGCACCGACATCCTGCCCAGCGCCACCGATCTCGCGCCCAGGAACCTCGCGCACGATGTGATCGAGCACGCCAAGCTCAACTTCCCGAAGGGACGCGACAGCAACCGTTACCACATCCTGCAGAAGCTGGCTTATGCGAGCCTTGCGTTCGTCTTCCTCCCCGGCATGGTCATCACCGGCCTGTCGCTATCGCCCGGCGCGGATGCGGTGCTGCCCGGCATTGTCGATCTGCTCGGCGGGCGGCAATCGGCGCGCACGTTGCACTTCGTCTTCATGACGCTGACGGTCGGCTTCATCATCGCGCATGTGCTGGCCGTGTTGCTCGCGGGATTCGCCAACCAGATGCGATCGATGATCACCGGCTGGTGGGCGTTCGACGACGATGGCGTCGATCCGGGCGTGCCGACCACGCTCGCACGGAGGATCGAGCAATGAGCGGCTTTAAAGTATCACGGCGCGGGCTGATCGCGGGCGGTGGCGGGCTGCTGCTCGCCTCGTGCGACAAGATCACGAGCGCGCCTTCGACCACCGAGTTCCTGCGCCGCAACGGCGAGTCTGCCACCTATGGCTGGCAGCGGCTGATCCAGGGCGACGGTGCATTGGCGCGCGAATACACCCGCGCGGACCTGTCGCCGATGTTCAAGGCCAATGGTTCGACCGATCCGCAGGACGACGATTACCTCGATCATGTCGACGAGAATTTCGAGAACTGGACGCTGAAGGTGGACGGGCTGGTACAGCGCCCGCTCGAACTCACCATCCAGCAGGTCCGCGCGCTCCCCGCGCGCACGCAGATCACGCGGCACGATTGCGTCGAGGGCTGGAGCGCGATCGGCCAGTGGACCGGACCGCAACTCGGTGGGCTGCTGCGCCGGACCGGGCTGCTGCCCAATGCGCGCTACATCGTCTTCCACTGCGCGGACACGTTGGACGGCGAGCCCGCCAAGGGTGGCGATCAATCGGCAGGGCGCTATTACGAGAGCGTCGATCTGATCGACGCGTTCCACCCGCAGACGATCGTCGCGCACAGCCTGAACGGCGCATCGCTGACCGTGCCGCACGGCGCGCCGCTGAGGATGCGGATCGAGCGGCAACTGGGGTACAAGCACGCCAAGTACCTCAACCGGATCGAGGCGGTCGAGCGGCTCGATGGCTTCGGCATGGGCAAAGGCGGCTATTGGGAAGATCGGGGGTATGAATGGTACGCGGGTATTTGATTATCGGCACCGCGCTGGCGCTGAGCGCATTGTCTGCATCTGCGCAGACCGTGCCCGAAGCCGCTCGTCCGCGCCCTGAGCCAGCGGCGGTTCCGGGCACCGATCCCGCACGGGACGCGGCCGCGCCACACGGCGCCAAAGGCAAGCGCAAGATGGCCAGATCGTCGATGTCCAAACTGATGCCGCACCATACGACGCATGACATCATGATGCCCGAACCCGAGGCTGCCCCGCCCACACCGCCGCGGTGAGCTCGCGCGCTTGCCAGCCGCCACGTGGCGGCGCATTCGGTCGAGCAGGACCGCGCGAGACGGTCCGGGCGGCATCGCGCGGGGAGATATGGGTTTGGACAAGCCGAAACTGGGCTTCTGGGGCCTGTGGAACATCTCGTTCGGCTTCTTCGGCATCCAGGCCGGGTTTGCGCTGCAGAATGCGAACGTTAGCCGCATCTTCCAGTCGCTCGGCAGCGATATCGATCACCTCGCCTTCCTGTGGATCGCGGGGCCGGTCACGGGGATGCTCGTGCAGCCGCTGGTCGGCCATTTCTCGGATCGCACCTGGGGCCGCTTCGGGCGGCGGCGGCCGTGGTTTCTGGGCGGCGCGGTGCTCGCGGCGCTGGCGCTGACGGGGATGCCCAATGCGGGCGTGCTGCTGGTTGCGGCCCTGCTGCTGTGGATGCTCGACGCATCGCTCAACATCTCGATGGAGCCGTTTCGCGCCTTCGTGGGCGATATGACCGGCGCGGAGCAGCGCACATCGGGCTATGCCTTCCAGACCGCGTTCATCGGCGCGGGCGCGGTGCTGGGCAGCCTCGCCCCCGCCGCGCTGACCGCGATGGGCATCGCGAACACCGCGCCGCTGGGCGAAATCCCCGCTTCGGTGCGTATCTCGTTCCACATCGGCGCGGCGGCGATCCTGATTGCGGTGCTGTGGACGGTGCTGAGTACCCGGGAATATTCGCCCACGCAGATGGACGCGTTCGAGGGGCGGCGCGAGGGCGAGGCACGGCACGATCCGATGGTGGCCCCCGCAACCGGGCCGCTGTGGGCGGGTGCGGGTGTGGCAATGCTGCTGCTGGTGACGTGGACGGGGCTGGACCGGCAGCTTTATGTGCTGGGCGGCGCGCTCATGCTGTTCGGTCTCGCGCAGATCGTCGCGCGCGCGCGGCTGCACGCGGGCGCGGGCGAGAATGCGCTGGGACGTATCCTCAGCGATCTGGCGCAGATGCCCGATCAGATGCGACGCCTCGCGGTGGCGCAGTTCTTCGCGTGGCTGGCGCTGTTCGTGATGTGGATATACATGACGCCGGTGGTGACGCAGTACGTGTTCGGCTCTACCGACACCACGTCCAAGGCCTATAACGATGGCGCGGACTGGGTGGGCATCCTGTTCGCGGTGTACAACGGCGTGGCCGCGCTGATGGCGTTTGCGCTCCCGCCCCTCGCCCGCGCGCTGGGCGCACCCCGCGCGCACATGCTGGGGCTACTCGCGGGCGCGGCAAGCTACGCGGCGATTTTCTTCATCCGCGACGCGCACTGGCTGTTCGTGCCGATGGTCGGCGTGGGCATCGCCTGGGCGTCGATCCTGACGATGCCCTACGCGATCCTCGCGGGTGTGCTGCCGCAGCACAAACTCGGCATCTACATGGGCATCTTCAACCTGTTCATCGTGCTGCCGCAGCTGCTGGTGGCGACGATCATGGGCGGCGTCATCAAAGCCTTCTTCCCTGCCGCGCCGATCTGGACGATGGTGGTGGCCGCCGTGGTGATGGCGCTCGCCGCGCTTGCGATGCTGCGTGTGCGCGACATCGACGCGGCGGGCCGCAGGAAAACCGTGGTGGATGCTGTAGGGCTTGAACCTACGACCCGCTGATTAAGAGTTTGTTCTTCGAGCATGGCCGGGCAAGTCCGAGCGCACGCCCGAGACGAGCGCGGCGGGGATGATGCTCCCGGCCTGGACGACATAGGGCGAAGCCGGCGGTTCGAGGGTGCCCGCGTTGATCGTCTTGCGATCGGCGGGAGCGGTCAGGAACGCGGCCTTGCGTGCGGCGACCGACGGGGCGGAGGTCGCTACCGAGCCACCTGTTGACGCGCTCCGGTCGGTCTCCTGCGCTGTGGGCTCGGCATCACGCACGGTAGGTGGTCCTGTCTCGGACGATGCGCGCGAGGCGAACACGCTTCCGTGCTTAGCCGCGTCGTCCTCCTGCATCTGCCGTTGCGCGACCGGGTTGGGAGGTTGTCCTGCAGCGGCTCCGGGCATCTTGCCACCCTGGGCTTGCGGCGTTCCGCGCGCGCTCTGATCCAGCATGGCTCGCCCAAAGTCGCCGGGCAGTGGCGGCCCGAGTTTCGGGATTGCAGCGTAGTTGCTCGGCAATGCCGCGAGGCCGTCGGCGGCGGACTTGTGCCCGGTCGTATAGAGTTCCTGCTCGGGCGGTTTGGCGTCCTTGGTCTGGAGCGCGAGCATGAGCGCGCCGCCGAGTCCTGTGGCGGTCAATGCGCCGACGACGATCAGCACCTTGCGCGATAGCCGCGTGACGCGCGGTGGTTCGGGTCGCAGCCGCAGCTCGCGCTCGATATCCCGCGCTGGCCGAGACTCGTTGGCGCGATGCGCTTCGAAGCCGTCCGGGTTATCATCCTGCGTCCAGTCGTCGGTCACGCGCCGCGCTCCCCGATGCGCACGATCCGCACGCGCTGCTGGTGCTTGCCGCCTAGCCGCAGCTCGGCGGCGGCGAACAGCCGGTCGACGATCATCCGGCGCCCCTGCACGCGGTAGTTGACGAGCTCGGCTTGCTTGTCCTTCGCGTCCACGACAAAGAGCGGCGGCATCTCGCCTTGCGCGATGCCGGGCGGAAACTCGATGTAGACATGTCGGCCGTCGTCGAAGGCGCGCAGCGGGCGCCAGGGCGCGTCGCCCGAAATCGCATAGCCGAAGTCGAGCGCGCCCAGATCCACCCCGGTTGCGACCGGCACTGCGGCTTGCGCCTGCTCGGCCTTGCGCCTGAGCGCGATCAAGTCGTCCTCAGGGTACCGCCACGACACCGATGCCATCCACGTAGACGGCGTCGCGCGCAGCTCGAGATGGTAGGTCCGGCGGTCGGTGTTGACGACCATGTTGGTGGCAAGATCGGGCCGGGTCGGCTTGACGAGGATGTGAACGCGCCGGGTCGCGTCCGCGCCGCTAATCGTGTCGCCGATGATCCACCGCGCGGTGTCGCCCGCGGCGACCGGTCCCGAACCGACCAGCGTCTCGCCCTCCTGCAGCGCGATGTCGGTCACTTCGCCGGGTGCAGCGTAGACCTGGTAGAGCGCGCCGCTCTCAAAGGGATAGAGCTGGATCGCGTTCAGATATCCGTAGCGCGTCGGCTGCACGCGCGCGGCCGCGTTGGCGGCGGTGACGCGCGCGACGGGACTGACCCGCTCGGCCGTGCTCGCGCGAGCAGGATCGACCATTGCCTTGAGTTGGCCGGGAAGCGGCAGCGGCTCTGGAATCGCTACGACCTGCGCCGGTGCGGGCGGTTCGGTGACGATGTGTGCGGGTAGCGCGGCCGCAAATCCGTCACTCGTGTCGGTGGTCGGCCTTGCCGCGCCGTGCGCGCAGCCTCCGACCAGCAAGCCGGAAATCAGCAAAGCCGCAAACGCGGGTCGGCGTGAATGTGCATATGTCATTGTCCCATCTCCCGAGACCAGTTGATTGCGTGGACGTAGATGCCGAGCGGATTCTTCCTGAGCGTCTCGTCGTAGTGTGGCTATTGAATCACCACGGTCAGGATCGCGGTCCAGCGCTCGGTGGCGACGAGCTGGGCTTGGTCGTAGCGGCGCTCGGTCCAGGCGACGCGAAAGCTGTCGGGCGAGGCGCGGATAACGCTCGATACGTCGATGGCGACGGCAATTTTGCCGACGCGTGCGAACGGGTCGTTGACGCGCGCGTAGTCGTTCAGCGCTGCCGCGCCCTTGTCGGTGGTGAAGTCGTAGGCGCGCAGCCAGTCCTGCCGGAGCACGATCGGATCGGCGGGAACCGAACGCACGCGCTCGATGAATTGGGAGAGCGCATAGGCGACCTCGGGATCGCTCGCGCGGGCCATGGTGTCAGCGGGGCCGACCGCCTGCGCTGCGCCGGTTCGATCGACCTGGACGATCCACGGCACGATCGTCCCCTGCTGCGACATCCAGACGACCGCGCCCGCGAGGCCGACAACGAGGC
>JBBQJX010000120.1:0-6283 GCA_038326295.1 Sphingomonadales bacterium | reverse complement strand
TACATCGGGCACCAGACCGTGTTCGGATATGGCTTCTGGGCGGTAACGAATCGCGCAACGGGCGAATTCTTGGGCAATGCGGGCGCAATGGAGTTCGAGCGCGACCTCGAGGTGCCGCTGACCGCGCCCGAGATGGGCTGGGGCTACCGCGCCGAGGCATGGGGCAAGGGCATCGCGACCGAGGCCGCGCGCGCGATCGCCGCCTTCGCCGATGCGCAGGGCTGGCCGCTGACGCAGGCCATCGTCTCGCCCGAGAATGCGGCGTCGCGCGCGGTTGCGGCGCGCGTGGGCTTCCGCCACAGCCGCGATGCGATGTTCAAGGGGCACATTACGGGGATTTTCGAGCGAGCGGCGGGGGCAGGCGTCGTCGGGGGGTAACGGCGATGACATGCAGATCGCGATTGCGGTCGGTGGGCCGGGCTCGGCGGCCGACTACTCTGCGGCGCGCACCAGCATTTGCGCCGTCTCGTCCGCTGCGGCGGGTTCGAGGTGGCGCGGGGCGGCGGCATGGGCGGCCTCGTAAGCGGCGAGCAGTTCGGGACGATGCGCAGGCGGTGCGGGTGGGTTGGGGTTGGGGACGATGCCCTCCCATTCCGGGCCGTCGAGTTCCCAGAGACTGTCCGGATCGGAAGCAATCTGGCCGGCGATATCCTCGTCGGTCAGGGCATCGAACCAGGCGAGAAACTCGGGCGTGCTATGGAGCGCTGAGCTGGCTGCCACGAGTTCAGGCGTGCTGGTGATGATAGTTACGAATTTCTCA
This sequence comes from Sphingomonadales bacterium, assembly GCA_038326295.1. GTDB lineage: Bacteria > Pseudomonadota > Alphaproteobacteria > Sphingomonadales > Sphingomonadaceae > JAVVHE01. Next base: position 5,523 of record JBBQJX010000120.1, on the reverse strand, counting down.
GTCATTGGCTTTCCTGAAACTGATGATCCGCCGCTCTCCTGCACGCCAAGTGTATACCACGACGCACAGCCGGTCGGATAGTGCGGCGACGGGACCGGTCGCAACCCGCCGCTCCTCGCCATAATCGAAGCGTGTATCCAACCCCTCGACGTAAGGACCATCGAACACTGTTTTGGCAAGACCGAAATCAAGGCAGTGCTTGCGTTCGTTCTTGCGCTCCTTGGCGGGATCGAAATTGGGCGGGTCGCTCACCCCTCGTGATGATCGGCGATATATCGGTCGAGCAGGCGGACGCCGTAGCCGGTGGCGCCCTTGGGGATGAGCGGGAGGTCCTTCGACGCCCAGGCCATGCCAGCGATATCGAGGTGCGCCCATTTGACGTTCGGCTGGATGAAGCGGCCGATGAAGTGGGCGGCGGTGGCGGAGCCGGCTTCGCGGCCGCCGATGTTTTTCATGTCTGCGATCGGACTGTCGATCGCCTTGTCGTAGGCTTCGGCCAAAGGCATGCGCCAGAGCTTGTCGCCGCTGGCACTGGCCGAGGCCAGCAGATCGGCGGCGAGGCCATCGTCGTTGGCGAACATGCCGCCGAACTCGTTCCCGAGTGCGACCACCATCGCGCCGGTCAAGGTGGCGAGATCGATGACGATTTCGGGCTTGAAGCGGTCCTGCGCGTACCAGATCGCGTCCGCGAGCACGAGGCGCCCTTCGGCATCGGTGTTGAGGACTTCGGCGGTCTGGCCGGACATGGTGGTCAGCACGTCGCCGGGGCGGATGGCGCGATCGGACGGCATGTTTTCGACGAGACCGCAGATGCCGACCACATGCGCCTTTGCCTTGCGCGCGGCGATGGCGAGTAGCGCGCCGGTGACCGCGCCTGCACCCGCCATATCGTATTTCATGTCCTCCATGCCCTGCGCGGGCTTGATCGAGATGCCGCCGGTATCGAAGGTGACGCCCTTGCCGACGAAGACCACGGGCTTGGACTGCGCGCCGCCGGTGCCATCGTATGTGAGGATGAGCAGGCGCGCGGGGCGGATCGAGCCCATGCCGACGCCGAGCAGCGCGCCCATGCCGAGCGCTTCCATCTGCGCGACATCGAGCACTTCGATCTCGACGCCATGTTCGGCGAGCGCGCGGGCGCGTTCGACGTAGGATTCGGGGTAGATGATGTTGGCGGGTTCGGTGACGAGATCGCGGGTGAAGAGGACACCCCTGGAGACGGCTTCGAGCGCAGCATAGGCCTCGGCCGTCCCGGCGGGGGCGTTCACCAGCGCGAGATCGGTGAGCGTGGGCTTTTTCTTGTCGGGCGTCTTGGTGTGGTATTTGTCGAAGCGGTAGGCGCGCAATGCTGCGCCGTTGGCGAGGCGCGCGGCGGCATCGGCGGTGAGGCCCGACGCATCGACCGAGACGTGCGTCGCGCCGCTGGCGATGAGTTTGGCCGCGATCGCGCCGCCGGCTTTCTCGGCGGAGTGCGCGTCCGCCTTGTCGGCCTCGCCCAGGCCGACGACAAGAAAGCGCGCCGCGCCTTCATGGCCGAAGAATTCGGCGATATCCCCCGCTCCGCCCTCAAAGCGCGCGGTCTTGAGCATGGCCGCGAGCGGATCGGGCGCGTGCGCGCCCTTGGCGAGCAGGTGGACGCGCGTATCGGCGGCGAAATCGGACGGATCGATGTGGACGCGCATGGGGCCTCGGGGCTGGGGGGATGCTGGGTTCCGATCTAGGGGGTTCGGCGCGCGAAGCAAACTTGCGCGCGCGGGCGTCGCACGTCACAACCCAGCCGCGTGCCACCCGGAGCCCGGCCCCCCTTGCGAGCCCTATTGCCGCTCCTGATCGGCATTGCGCTGATCGCGCCCGCAGTGGCGCAGCCGCTGGACGGCAGGCCCGCCGCGCAAGGCCCCGGCGGTGCGGTGCCCGAGGCGGCGGTGGCGGGCGCGGCCGTGGCGGACGTGGCGGATACACCCGCACGCAAGGCACGGACCGCGAGCGACATCATGCAGCCGGGCGAGGTGATCGATTTCGCCGCCGACATCATGAGCTACGACAACGAGCACCAGACCGTCACCGCGAGCGGCAACGTGATCGTGCAGCGCGGCGGCACGCGGCTGCGCGCGGACACGGTGGTTTACGACCGCACGACGGGCAAGGTGGACGCGAGCGGCGACGTGATCGTGGTGGACAAGGACGGCAACAAGCTGCTGGGCGACAAAGCGGAGGTAACCGAGAGCCTGAAGGACGCGGCGATCGAGAACCTGCTGCTGGTGCTGGAGGATGGCGGCCGGGCGGCGGCGCGCAAGGCGACGCGGGTCAATGGCGTGGATACGCTGTACCGCGCGGTCTATTCGCCCTGTGCGGTCACCGACGGGTGCCGCGAGGTCAATCCGCTGTGGCGCATCAAGGCGGTTCGCGTGGTCCACGATCCGAACAAGGGCCGGTTCTATTACAAGGGCGCGAGCTTCGACATTGGCGGCGTGCCGGTGCTGTATCTGCCCGCGTTCAGCCATCCCGACGGCGGTGGCAAAAACGCGCCGGGGCTGCTGACGCCCGACGCGCGCTACGACCGGCTGCTCGGCCTGACGCTGATCACGCCCTATTATATCCCGCTCAGGCCCAATGCCGATCTGACGCTGACGCCGTATGTTTTCAGCGACGCGACGCCGATGCTGGGGGCGGAATACCGTCAGCTGCTGGGCAAGGGCCCGTTCAAGGTGGGCGGGCTGGTGACCTATTCGCGCCAGTTCGCACAGGATCTGGCGAGCGGTGACGAGGTGGGGCTGCATCCGCAGCTGCGGGGCTATCTGTACGCGAACGGCCAGTTCCAGATCACGCCTGCGTGGCGGATCACGGCCGCGCTGCGCGTGGTATCGGACGACAGTTTCCTGCGGCGCTACGACATCACGCAGGACGATGTGCTGCGCAATCTGGTGCGCGCCGAGCGCTTCGGCGACGAGAGCTACCTTTCGGTCGAGGGCTGGGCGTTCCAGGGACTGCGGCCGTTCGACCGCGGCGGCCAGACGCCGATCGCGATCCCGCTGGTGGACTGGCGCTGGCGACCTTCGCAAGCGATCCTTGGCGGGCATATCGATCTGCTGGCGAACACGCAGATCGTTTCGCGCGGCGCGAGCGAGGATACGCAGCGCGCGCTGGCGCAGGCGCGGTACATCGCGCTGCTGACGACGCCGCTGGGGCAGCGGATCACGTTTACCGGACAGGTGCGCGCGGACGCGTATCATGCGAGCGAAACCGACAGCCTGCTGCAGCAGCAATATGCGGGCGAGGAGGGGTGGCACGGGCGGGTGATCCCGGCGGCGGCGGTCGACGTGGCGTGGCCGTTTGCGGGACCCGCGCTTGGCGGCGTGCAGACGATCACGCCAAGGGTGCAACTGGTGGCGAGCCCGTTCGTGGCCAACGCGGTGATCCCCAACGAGGACTCGCGGGCGATCGATCTGACCGAGAACAATCTGTTCGATATCAACCGCTTCCCCGGATATGATCGCTGGGAAGGCGGCGGGCGCGTGAGCTATGGGGTGACCTACACGCTCGACCGGCCGGGCTGGCGCGTGCTGGGCGAAGTGGGGCAGAGCTATCGGCTGAACAGCGCGATCGATGTGTTCCCGCAGGGGACGGGGCTGAATTCGCAATTCTCCGATATCGTGGGCCGCGCGACGGTGCAGTTCGGGCGGTTGATCTCGCTGACCGATCGCTTCCGGCTGGACCGCGCAGATTTGAAAATCCGCCGCCAGGAAGCCGACCTGACGGTGGGAACCAACCGCAATTTCGCGCAGATCGCCTACACGCGGCTGAACCGCAACATCGGCATCGAAGATCTGCGCGACCGCGAGGAAATCCGTGCGGCGGGGCGGTTCCAGTTCGCGCGATACTGGGCCGCATTTGGCGCGGCGATCATCGATCTGACAACCAGGGCGGACGATCCGCTGGCCAATGGCGACGGCTTCCAGCCCGTTCGCCACCGGCTGGGCATCGCCTATGACGATGAATGTTTCAGCTTCTCCTTCAGCTGGCGGCGCGATTACCTGACCGTGCTCGATCGGCCCGCAGGCGACAGTTTCCTGTTCAGGGTGGCGTTCAAGAACCTGGGGCGCTAAGCGGGGGTTCAGCGGCCCGGCGGTAGTCGGCCAGCCTTGGGCGTGCGGGGGCGCGCATATCTTGGAGCGCAGACGATCTTGAAGCGGATAATGACGGCGAGCGCCATTGCCTTGACCTGGATGGCCGGACTGACCCCCGGCCTCGCGCAGGACGCACCCGAAGACATTGCGCAGGTGGCCGCGCCGAGCGATTTTCTTGGCCGCGATCCCGCCGAGCTGCTGGTTCTGGGCAAAAGCGACCCGCTGGTGCGCAAGGCGACCGCGCTGGTGAATGGCGACGTGATCACGGATACCGATCTGGAACAGCGCCTTTCGCTGGTGGTGGCGGCCAATGGCGGCAAGATTTCGGACGAGGAGCGCGAGCGGCTGCGTCTGCAGGTGCTGAGGAACCTGATCGACGAGCGGTTGCAGGTGCAGGAGGCCAAGGCCAAGGAAATCAGCGTGGAAAAGAAGGATATCGACGATACTTTCGGGCGCGTGGCGAAGAATTTCAAGAAAACGCCCGCCGATTTCGACGCCTATCTGCGCGAGCGCGGCGCGAGTGCGGGGACGCTGCGCGCGCAGATCAAGGCCGAGCTGGCGTGGAGCCGCCTGCTGCGGCGCAAGGTGGAGCCTTTTGTCAATGTGGGTGACGACGAGGTGCAATCGGTGATCGCGCAGCTCGAGAAATCGAAGGGGCTCGAAGAATATCGCGTGGGCGAAATCTTCCTGGCAGCCCCTGCAGGGGCCGACACCGCGCAGTTGGCGACGGCGGAGAATATCGTGAAGCAAGTGCGTAGCGGCGCGTCCTTCGTTGCGTATGCGCGGCAGTTTTCCGAAAGCGCGAGCGCTTCGACCGGTGGTGACATGGGCTGGATGCGCGCCGCGCAGCTGCCCGAAGCGGAGCGCACCGCGATCGCCGCGCTGACGACCGGTCAGGTGAGCGATCCGGTGCGGGTATCGGGCGGCATCGCGGTGGTGGCGCTTGTGGACAAGCGCCAGGTGCGTGTTGCGGACCCTGATAATGCGGTGCTGAACCTAAAGCAGATGTCGATCGAGTTCAAAGGCGTGCCCACCGAAGCGGACGGCCAGGCTGCGGTGGCGAAGCTGACCGAGGCGACAAAGTCGCTCGGTGGTTGCGGGCGCGTGGAGACCGTGGCGAAGGCAATCGGCGCAGAGGCGTCGTCCAACGATGCGCTGCGACTGAAGGACATGCCGCTCGCGCTGCGTCAGATCGTGAGCAAGATGCGCGTGGGCGAGGCGACGCCGCCGTTCGACTCGGCCGCCGACGGGGTGCGCGTGCTGGTGCTGTGCGGGCGCGACGATAGCGCCGCGCCCAAGATGCCGACCTTCGACGAGGTATACAGCCAGATGAACGAGCAGCGCACCGGCCTCGCGGCGCGACGCTATCTGCGCGATCTGCGGCGCGACGCGATCATCG
>JBBQJX010000119.1:0-6297 GCA_038326295.1 Sphingomonadales bacterium | reverse complement strand
AAGCGGCGAGCGCGGCCTCGATGAAGCCGCGTTCGAGCTTGCCCATCGCCGCGCGCAGATCGAAGCCGCCGCGCGCGAGCAGCCGCGCGGGTTCCAGGCCGGGGAAGATCGCGGCGAGCGAGCGAGCGGCCTCCGGCGGTGTGGGCGGCCGGGGCGAGACGACGCCGAGGCGAAGCGCCGCACCGATCGCCTCCGCAACCGGTCGATAAAGCGAGGCCTCCACTTCGGCCACGCCCAGCGGCTCGCCCAGCGAGCGGATCGCGGCGCGTTCGACGAAATTGCGCAGCTCCCGCACATTGCCCGGCCAATCGTGATCGATCAGCCGCCCCATCGCCTCGGATACGAACGCGGGCGCGCGCTCGCCATAGGGCGCGGCGAAGTGCGCGATCAGAGCGGGCACGTCTTCGCGGCGCTCGCCAAGCGAGGGCATCGCAACCGGAAAGACGTTCAACCGGTAATAGAGATCCTCGCGGAACCGCCCCGCCGCGATCGCGGCTTCGAGATCGCGGTGCGTAGCGGAAACGATGCGCACGTCCGCAATCTGCAATCGCGCCGAGCCGATCCGCTCGAACCGGCGCTCCTCGATCACGCGCAGCAGGGCGACCTGCATGTCGATCGGCATGTCGCCGATCTCGTCGAGGAACAGCGTGCCCCCGGCGGCGGCCTCGAATTTGCCCACGCGCGTCTGGTGCGCACCGGTGAACGCGCCACGCTCATGCCCGAACAGCTCGCTTTCGAGCAACTCGCGCGGAATCGCGCCGCAATTCACCGCCACAAACGGCCCGCGCGCACGCGGGCTGGCAAGATGGAGCGCACGCGCGGCGAGTTCCTTGCCGCTGCCCGAGGGGCCGGTGATCAGCACCGAGGCCTCGGTGCGCGCCACCTGCGCGAGAAGCGCGCGGAGTTGCGCCATGGCGGCGCTATCGCCGATCAATCCATGCGTCTGCGGGAGGGGCGGGGTGGACCAGCTTACCGTCATTTTCCTGTCTCGCTTTGCAAGGGGGCGCGACGGTTTTGTGGCGCACCGACCGGGTCCGGCGCCAGCGAGGTTACACCCGGCGTGGAGGATTAAGGTTCTTTACGATCCCGCAAGCGCGGCGCGGTCTCGGGCATGCGCACCATAGCGATCAGCGCGAGCGCCAGCGCGACGATCAGATACCACGCCGGCACGATCGCGTTTCCCGTCAGCCGCGTCAGCCAGGCGATCATGAACTGCGTGGAGCCGCCGAAGACCGCGACGGCGGCCGCGTACATCAGCCCCAGCGTTCCCGCGCGTACATGGCGCGGAAGCTGTTCGGTGATGCTGACGAGCGTTGCCGCCGAGGCGAAATCGACCGCGAGCGAAAGGAGGAAGGTTAGGCCGTAGAGCAGCACCGCGCTGCGCTCGCGCGCGACGAGGAGGAAGGCCGGAACGGCGAGCAAGAGCAGCAGGATCGTGGGGACGAGCATCGCGGGTTTGCGACCGAAACGGTCCGAACACCATCCGCCGAGCGGGGAACCGATGCAGCCCGCGAACCCTGCGACCACGGTCGCGCCCAAGGCGACATCGGCGGGCATGTGCAAGGTCTCGGCGGCGTAGGTGGTAAGGTAGTAGACGACATAGCCCGAGATCGCGCTGGCGGCGATGATGACGAGGCCGAGCAGCGCGGTGCGGCGCGCCTGCGTGGCGGGTGGCGGCTCGTGCGCGGTGTCCATGTGCAGCGTCTCGGGCAGCGCGCGGCGCAGCCACAGTCCAAACGGCAGGATCGCCGCGCCCGCGAGGAAGGCGATGCGCCAGCCCCAGGTCTCGAAGACGGCCGCGCCCAGCAACTGCGAGAGGAGGACGCCGATGCCACCCGCAACCAGCGCCGCCGCCGAGCCGCCGAGCGTCTGCATGGCCACATATAGCCCGCGCCGGTGCGGCGGCGCGGCTTCGAGCAGAAAGCTCGTGGACGGCCCCACCTCGCCACCGACCGCAAACCCCTGGAGGAGGCGCAGCGTCACCGCGAGGATGGGCGCAGCAACACCGATGCTGGCATAGGACGGCGTCAGCGCGAGGCCTGCGACCGAGACGCCGATCAGCGCAAAGGAGATCAGCAGTGCGGGCTTGCGGCCGATCCTATCCCCCAGCCGCCCGAGCACGAGCGCGCCCAAGGGCCGGGTGACGAACCCCGCGCCGAAGGTGGCAAGGCTGGCGAGCAGGCTGGCGGTGGGATCGGCCGATGGGAAGAAGGCGCGGCCGATCTGGGCGGCGAAGAAGGCATAGGTAACGAAATCGTAGAACTGGAGCGCGTTGCCCGCCGCGACGGCGGCGACGTGGCGGCGGGCGAGGGGCCGGGTGGACGTGCTCACCATGGTTTGGATATGGCCCCGGCACCGTGGTTTGGCGCCCGGGGATTGTGGAGCGCGCAAGTCGGGGCGGTCAAGCGGAGGCCGCTCAAAAACGGGCAGCTGTATCGGGTAACAATCTATCCCGAGGATGACTCGCTTGTCCCCGACTCGCTCCAGAGCCGTGGCGCTGCCTAGTTCATCCTGGCCAGTGTTGCTTCAACTTCGCGTATCGACCGATCCACTGCGCCGAGCGCATGCGTGCGTTCGGCCTCGGGAAACTGCGGCGATGTCGGCTGCGTGGCGATCATGCCGCGCATTTTTCGCAGGCTGGCCAGCCCCTCGCCCAGCGTCGCGCGGATCGGCGCGGGCCTGGCGCTCGCGCACATCACTGTGTAGGTCGTGATGCCGCCGCTGCCCTTGATCACCATCGCAACGGGCTCGGCCGATGGCTTGATATCGCAACCGCCATGCGGCCAGAAATCGGACGGCAGCGTCGCGCCGCCGGGCAGGCGCGCGCCGGGCGGAACCGATGCGCCGCCCAAGATCAGCGCATACGCGCCCGCGCCATCGGGCTTCACGCCGATCGTTACGGCCTGTTTGCCGGTGGGCGGCGTCGCGGCGCTGGTGACCGAAACGGTGGCGGCGAGCACGGTGGCGGCAAGGAGCGTGAGCGCGGTGCCGCCAAGGACCAGGCGGCTCTTGGGCGAAGGCTGTTGGGCAAGCATTATCAATCTTCCTTTCAGGCTGGAGCGGGTGTTGAGATTGCAGACCGGCAGCGAGCTGACGCCCGCCGCCTTGGCAAGAACATGCGCATATTCGGGCCGTGCGCGCGGATCGCAGCGCGCAAGCACGTGCGCGTCGACAGCGAATTCCTGGTCTTCGCGAAACGCGCGGATCGCGGCCCATCCGATGGGATTCCACCAATGGACCGCCAGCACGGCGAGCGACGCCCAGTTTGCGGCCAGATCGCCACGCGCGTGGTGTGCGCATTCGTGGGCGAGCGCGAGTTCCCGTTCGCGCGGACGATAGCGGTGGGCAAAATCCTGCGGCACCGCGACATAGCGGCGGAACACCCCGAACGCGAGCGGGCCATCGACGGCGGCTTCGACGATCCGGATGGTGCCGCGGCGGCCGAGGTTTATGGCGGACGCGAGCAACCACCGGCGGAAGCGGGTGTGTCGCGTGATATGCCACCCCAGCAGCACAGCTGCACCGACCAACCAGAGCGCGAGCAGCAGCGTGCCGAGGTTCGACTGCGCCACAGTGGCGTCTCGCAAAAGGGCCGAGCCGTGCGGGCCGACGAAAAGCACCGACAGCCTGGCCCCGGCGTTCGTCGCCACCGGAAGTGTGCCGAACAGATCGACAGGCAGCGGCGGGATGATCATTCGCACTATCGGCAAGACCCATAACGCGTAACCGGCCTGAGCCCCGATCCAGCGACGGACAGGACCACGCAAAACGAGCACGAAGAGCATCAGGATGCTTGAACCGACCAGCGCACCCAATCCCCAATCGGCCAGCGCGCTCATGCCTTGAGATCCTTGAGCAGCGCTTCGATCTCGGAAATGTCCTGCGCACTTAGCGCATCGCGCTCGGCAAGGTGCGCAACGAGCGGGGTCAATTTCCCGCCGAACAGGCGATCCATCAGGCGGCGCGATTCGACCGCGACGTAATCGACCTTCTGGACCAGCGGGCGGTAGAGATAGCGGCGACCGTCCGCCTCGTGCGATATGGTCTTCTTGGCGATGAGACGCGCCAGCAGCGTCTTGACCGTGTTCACCGACCAGCCGCGTTCGCGCGGGGTGCGTTCGGCCACTTCCTGCGCGGTCAGCGGGCTATGCTCCCACAGCACCGTCATGACCGCATATTCGGCATCGCTGATCCGCTCCATGGCGACTCGGCTCCTATCGACTACGTCCGTGGGTAAGCGCGTCTACACCTGTAGTCAACAGGAAATTTGTTGGGCAGCGGTCGATCGGCCACGCGCCTCCGCCGCGTCGTCCGCCGTGACGAAATTACCGGTCCCGGTAAAACAACGTCACCGTGATGCGCCGGTTGCGCGCGTCAGCCGGGTCCGCAGCGATGAACGGTTCGCGGTCTGCCACGCCCTCGATCCGTGCGAACCGCGTCTCGGGCACGCCCGCCGCCTCGAACACCGCGCGGGTAGCTTCGGCGCGGTAGGCGCTGAGCTTCCAGTTGTTCATGTCGCCGGTGGCGTAGCGGAGCGCATCGGTATGGCCGCGCACCGCGACCGGGTTAGGTGCGGCAACCACGCCGCCTGCGACCAAGGCCATGAGACGCTCGGCGCGCGGCACGAGATGGTCCGTCCCCAACTGGAACATCGAGAAACCCGCGCGATCAATGATCTCGATGCGCAACCCCTCGCGCGTCTCGGTATAGCGCACCTGCTTGCGCAGATCGGACAGGCTTTTGTCCGCAGCGAGCTCCGCGTCGATTGCCGCTTTGACGCGTGCGAACTGCGCGCGGTCCTCGCGCTGGCGCGCATCGCGCTCGGGGGTGGAAGGAGACTGATCGGATGGCTTCTGCTGGCCGGTGCCGACCTCACGCGGCAGAATGGACGCGATCATGCCCTTGCCACCGGACGCGGCCGCAGGCGCACCGCCCTGATCGTCGCGGATTGAACGGCCCGCCAGCAAACCGTTCGAACCGCTGGACTTGCTCTCCTGCTTGACCAGTGTGGGCGAGAAATAATCCGCGATGCCCTTGCGTTGCTTTTCGGACGTGGCGCCCACGATCCACAGCAGCATGAAGAAGGCCATCATCGCGGTGGCGAAATCGGCGTAGGCCACCTTCCACGCACCGCCGTGATGGCCGCCGCCGTGCGCGTCGCCCTGGATGCGCTTGACGATGATCGTCGGCTCGACCTCGGCGGAGGGGTGTTTGGGGAAGGCCACTCGGTCAACGCCCCTGGATGCCGGCGAACACGTCGCTGAACGTCGGCTGGTTATGGTGGCTGATCGAGGTCCGCGCCGCCTCGATCACCAGCGGCTGCGGATGCTTGTGGAGCGAGGACATGATGATCTGCTTGACGACGTGGTAAATCTCCGCGTCCTCCTCGAGCACATGTTTCAGCCGCGCTGCCAGCGGGCCGACGATGCCGTAGCTGAGCAGCACGCCCATGAACGTGCCGACCAGCGCCGAGCCGATCATGCCGCCCAATATCGCGGGGGGCTTGTCGATCGACCCCATGGTTTTCACCACGCCGAGCACGGCCGCAACGATGCCGAGCGCGGGAAAGGCGTCCGAAAGCGTGGCCAGCACGGCGGCGGGACGCTCGGCCATGCGGTGATGCGTCCGGATCGCGTTGTCCATCACCTCTTCCACCGCATGCATGTTGAGCGTGCCCGAGCTGATCAGCACGAGGCGCAGCGTATCGGTGACGAGGCTGACGAAAAAGCGATCGGCGAGCAGCTTGGGGTAGAGCCGCCACAGATCGCTCTGCGCGGGCTCCTCGACATGCTGCTCGACCGCGATCGGGCCTTCCACCCGCAGCATCTTCATGAGCTTCGACGTGAGGAAGATCGCCTGGAGGTAGTCCTGCCGCTGATAGACCGGCCCCTTGATCGCGCGCCCGATGCCGCCGCCAACGGCTTTGAGGCCCGGCAGCGAATTGCCGATCAGCAGCGAGCCGATGCCCGCGCCGCCGATGATCAGCATCTCGTGCGGGATCGCGCCCAGCACCGCCATGAGGTTGCCGCCGGTGATCGCGAAGCCGCCGAACACCATGACGAGGATGACGACGAGACCGATCGCTGCAAACATGTGCTGACACCCGTAATTACGCGATCCCATGCGCGTGGCACACGCGCAGGCTCGACTAGGAGTGACGGCGGGGAGCGGAGCGGCTTGAGGGCGCGAGCGTCCGGTGTGCTATGGCACCCGAGCAGCGGGCCAATGTGGACGTGCAGCGTCGCGGCGGTGAGGACGCCCGGAATCGGTCTTGCAGACCGGCCGCAGCCGGGCTGC
>JBBQJX010000118.1:0-6301 GCA_038326295.1 Sphingomonadales bacterium | reverse complement strand
GTTGACGATCGCGATCCAGCGTGTCGTTTTCGCAGAGTCGTCGATCGCCGCCAGCGCGGATGGCAGCGCCGGGATCGATCCGATTGCGCATGCGCATCCGGAATGAAGCCGACCGAACCTCTCACCGCAGTCCGCTGTGAGCCGTTGGACCGGCTGCTCGCACCCCGCTGACGCAAGGACAATGCGCTGGGCCGCCAGCGATTTGCCGCTGCCGCCGGGGCCGGAAATCAGGACCGGAAGGCCACAACGCGCCGCATGGCCGACGGCAGCCCGAATCGCCGCCATTGCGTCGCTCGATCCGATCAGGGGCGGCGGCTCCGGCGCGTTGAAGGGAGATGCCATCGCTGCGATCCGCCGTATCCAAGGTGCAGCGATTGACGGCAAACGGGGGAAAGGCCGACCGGAAGTCGATCCGTAATGGAGCGGCCAGCGCTGTTAACCATTCGCTTCGCAGCCATGCCGCACCCGCCTAGCATCCGGGCCGAAGCTGCGGAGAGCGCCATGCCCGAACCGATTGCCACCACGAACTTCGCCTACGTCACTCCCGTGCCGACGATCGTGGCGCTGGGCATTTTCGGTCCCGCGTTTCAGGATCGCCTGCGCGGGATCGGTGCGCACCGCGCGTCGGGCACCGATGACGCCGTCGCGCGGCTTGCAACTCCGGGGTCGCTGCTGATCGTCGAGGCGGCGGCGGCGGCGGCCCTTGGCGGACGCCTGCACCGTGATCGGACGCGCATCGTGGTGGTTGCCGCGAACGAAAGCGCCGCCGATGCGCTCGATGCGCTCGATGCGGGGGCGCACGAGGTGATCGGGGAAGATGCGAGCGCGGCCGAGCTCGACGACGCGATCTTCGCGCGTCCGCGCCTGCGCGAATCGAGCGCGTTCCACACGCCGCGCCTTGCGGATCTCAGCGCCAAGATGGCGACGATCGCGTCCGAGATCGAAGCACTCCTGCATCCAAGCGAGCTTCGCCACATCGAACGCGCGGCTTTGCCGCCCGGGCCTGCTCCCGGAAGCGCCGCGCATGTGCGCACGCTGATCCGCGCGCGCCGCGCACGCGCGCAATATTTCCTGACCGATCTGTTCGCCGATCCCGCGTGGGACATCCTGCTCGATCTGTTCTCGGCGCGGCTCGAGCACAAGGCGGTGTCGGTCTCGAGCCTGTGCATCGCGGCCGCCGTGCCGCCGACCACTGCGCTCCGCTGGATCAAGACGATGACCGACGAAGGACTACTCGAGCGCAAGCCCGATCCCGCCGACGGCCGACGCATTTTCATCGATCTTTCGGACCGCGCCACGACCGCGATGGAAGCCTATCTGGCGCGCGCCGCCGCCATGCCGGGCGGGCTCGCGGCGGCCTAGCGCGCGAAAAGCATCGCGGCATCGGCGAACGCTTTGAATTCGATCGCGTTACCGGCGGGATCGAACAGGAACATCGTCTGCTGCTCGCCAGGCTGGCCTTCAAAGCGGGCGTGCGGCGCAATCTCGAACACGATGCCCGCCGCGTGCAGGCGGTCTGCAAGAGCAGCGAAGGCTGGCGGATTGAGCACAACGCCGAAGTGCGGAACCGGTACGGCATCGCCATCGACGATGTTGCGGCCGCGAACCCCGCCGCCTTCGACCAGATGGACCACGAGCTGGTGCCCGAACAGGTTGAAATCGACCCAGCGTGGCGCAGAGCGGCCCTCCGGACATCCGAGCACACCGCTGTAAAACGCGCGCGCCGCCGCCAGATCGTCGACGGCGATCGCGAGGTGGAAGGGCGGCATCGGCCTTTAGAACGGCACGTCGTCATCGAGATCGTCGGCAAAGTCCGATCCGCCGAAGGGCTTCGAGGCGCCTCCACCTCGTCCGTCGCCAGCACCGGACCCGCGCCCACCACCGTAGCCGCTACCGTCTCCCGCCCCCGCGCCCGAACTACTTCCGCCGCCGGAACCGCCGCCACCGTAACCCCCGCCGCCGCCCTCGCCGCCCGCCTTGTCAAGCAGTGTCAGCTCGCCCTGGAAGCGCTGCAACACAACTTCGGTCGTATAGCGATCCTGGCCATTATTGTCCTGCCACTTGCGCGACTGGATCGCGCCCTCAAGGTAGATCTTGCTGCCCTTCTTGACGTATTTTTCCGCGACTTCACCGAGCTTCTCGTTGTAAATCACGATATTGTGCCACTCGGTCTTTTCCTTGCGATCGCCGCTGGCCTTGTCGCGCCAGGTTTCGGACGTCGCGAGGCTGAACTTCACCGCGCGGCCGCCGTTGGAGAAGGACTGGCTCTCGGGGTCCTTGCCCACATTGCCGATCAGAATGACTTTGTTGACGCTTCCGGCCACGTGGCTCTCCTCACCCGTAAACCCGCACGCTAGCGCACCGCGCGCGCGCGCCCAAGCCGATCCTTAACGCCCCGATGCGGTGCGCCGATCGACATAGCCGCCGACGATCTGGCCGAGCTCGTCCATTTCGTGTGCGAAAAAGTGATTGGCGCGCTCGATCACCTCGTAATCGATCGTGATGTGGCGCTGGGTCTTCAATTTATCGACGAGCTTCTGCGTGGCGGGCGCGGTCGCCACCTCGTCCGATCCGCCCTGAAGGATCAGGCCGCTCGACGGGCAGGGCGCGAGAAAGCCGAAATCATACATGTTCGCAGGCGGCGCGACCGAGATGAAGCCCTTGATCTCGGGGCGACGCATCAGCAGCTGCATCCCCACCCACGCCCCGAAACTGAAACCCGCCACCCAGGTGATCGGTGGTTCGGGGTTGAACTGCTGCATCCACGAGAGCGCCGCAGCCGCATCGGAAAGCTCGCCCACACCGCTGTCGAACTCGGCCTGGCTGCGGCCGACACCGCGGAAATTGAAGCGCAACGTTGCAAAACCGCGTTCGACGAACAGATTGTAGAGCTTGAAGACGATGGGATGGTTCATCGTGCCGCCCGCCTGCGGGTGCGGATGGAGGATCAGCGCGAGCGGGCTGCGCGGCTTGGGGCCGGGCTGATAACGGCCTTCGAGGCGGCCGTCGGGGCCGGGGAAAATGACTTCGGGCATGGAAACTCTTGAGCTGACGGTGCGCTGGCGCGCGGTTGGCTCTATATGGGCGCTTGCAGCTAGCAACCAACGCTAATCATGAGGACGGCAAGGGGTTTTGTCCGAGCGCGTGTATCTGGACTATGCGGCGAGCGCGCCGGTCGACGCGGAGGCCGTGGCGGCGATGGCCGAGGCGGCGATCGGGTGGGCAAATCCGTCCTCGGTTCATGCCGATGGCCGGGCGGCCCGCGCGAGGCTGGAGGACGCACGTCGCGCGATCGCGACCGCGCTGGGCGCGCGAGGCACGCTGGTGTTCACCAGTGGCGGCAGCGAGGCGCTGACGATTGCGTTGGGGCGGGCACGGGAAGGACCGCGACTGATCTCGGCGGTCGAACATTCGGCGGTTTGGGCGGCGGCACCGGGCGCGACGGTGGTGCCGGTGGATGCGAACGGGATCGTGGACGTGGACGCGCTGCGGGCGCTGCTCGGCACGGTCGAGCCTCCCGTGCTGGTGGCGATCATGCACGCGAACAACGAGACCGGCGTGGTGCAGCCGGTGGCGGCCATCGGCGCGCTCGTGCGGGACGCGGGCGGCGTGCTGCTGGTGGACGCCGTGCAATCGGCGGGGAAGCTCCCCTGGCCGGACGCGGACTTCGTCGCGGTCTCGGCGCACAAGATGGGCGGCCCGCCCGGTGTGGGGGCGCTGATCGTGCGCGATACGGCCACGCTGTCGGCGGGAGCGGGGGGGCAGGAGGGCGGGTATCGCGGCGGCACCGAGAACTTGCCCGGCATCGCGGGCTGGGCGGCCGCGATGGACGCGCGCGCGGCGGATGCCGGGTGGTGCGGCCGCGTGCGGAATTTGCGCGAACGGCTGGAAGCGCGCTTGATCGGGGCGCGTGGCACCATCGCGGGCGCGCGCACCGAACGGCTGCCGGGGATTACGTGCGTGGCGCTGCCGGGCGTGGAGGCGATGCGGCAGCTGATGATCCTCGATCTCGACGGGTTCGGCGTCAGCGCGGGGGCGGCGTGCTCGTCGGGCCGGGTCAAGGCGAGCCACGTGCTGACTGCGATGGGCTGGAGCGAGGCGGCGGCGGGCGAGGCGATCCGGGTGAGCCTCGGCTGGAGCACGACCGAAGCCGAAGTCGAAGCGTTCGCGGACGCCTGGGAGCGCATGGCGGCGCGGCTGATGCGCCCCCCGGCGGCATGACGGTGCCGATCTATCTGGACGAGCAGGCGACCACCCCGCTCGATCCCGGCGTGCGCACGGCGATGGCGGCGGCACCCGACGGCAATCCGCACAGCGCGCACCGGCACGGCACGATCGCGCACGCGGCGGTGGAGCGGGCGCGGGCACAGGTGGCGGCGCTGATCGGGGCACCGCCCGCGACCGTGACGTTCACCAGCGGTGCGACCGAGGCGGACAACATGGCGCTGATCGGCGCTCTGACCGCGCCCGGCCAGACGCGGCGGCGGCTGGTGACGTTTCAGACCGAGCATTCCGCCGTCCTCGAACCCGCGCGGTGGCTGGCCGGGCTGGGGGTGGAACTGACCGTGCTCGGCGTCGGCGCGGACGGGCTGGCGCGGCTCGACGAGGTGGAGGCGGCGCTCGACGACCAGGTGGCACTGGTCTCGGTGATGCTGGTCAACAACGAGATCGGCGTCGCGCAGCCCGTCGCCGCGATTGCGCAGCTGGCGCGCCGGGTGGGCGCGCGGGTGCACTGCGACGCGGCGCAGGGGTTCGGGCGGATGCCGATCGATGTGGATGCGATGGGGATCGATCTGCTGAGCATTTCGGGGCACAAGATTTATGGCCCGCAGGGTGTGGGGGCACTGTACCGGCGTGAGGGCGTGGCGCTCGCCCCATTTTTGCATGGCGGCGGGCAGGAGCAGGGGCGTTCGGGGACGGTGCCCGTCGCGCTGACGGTGGGGCTGGGCGTGGCGGCGCGCATCGTCGGCGAGCGGATGGTGACGGACGCCGCTCATGCGGACGCGTTGTGGGCGCGCGCGCTCGCGGGGCTGGCGGGGCTGGACTACCGGATCAACGGATCGGCGGACGCACGCTGGCGCGGCAATCTGAGCGTGACGTTTGCGGACGTGGACGGCGCACGGCTGCTTTCGGACGTGACGCGCCGCGTGAGCCTGTCCACCGGCGCGGCGTGCGCGAGTGCGGCCGGGCGCGACAGCCATGTGCTCTCCGCGCTGGGGCTCTCGCGGGCGCACGCGCGCGCGACGCTACGGCTCGGCTGGGGACGGTTCACGACGTCCGGGGAGATCGACGCCGCGATCGCAACGATCGTCGATGCCGTCCGCGTCCAGCGGAGGGTAGCGGCCTGATCCGCGTGCGCTTTCTGCGCCCCGATGGCACGCTCGACATCGAGGTCGAGGCCGCGACGGGCGCGCGCCTGCTCGACGTGGCGCAAGCGGCGGGGCAGCCGCTCGAGGGCACCTGCGGCGGCGCGATGGCATGCGCGACCTGCCACGTGGTGCTCGACGCGGCTTCGTTTGCGGCGCTGCCGGGGGCGAGCGCGGAGGAGGAGGACATGCTGGATTTCGCGCCGGGGGCGCGGCGCGGGAGCAGGCTGTCGTGCCAGGTGCGGATGGTGGCGGGAATGGGCATGATCGAGGCGCGCATTGCGGTTTGAGCAACTGCACGCGGGGTTCAGATTGATCCGGCATCGCTGGAGCGCCGTTGACCGCGTGCCGTCGGCTTCGCTTCGATCGTCATCTTCCCCACGGCGGAAGGATAGCTCATCTTCCGTCGTCGGGCTGACGCTGGCACCGTGTAGAACACCATATGGCGAGGCAGACGATGAGCGACTCACCAAGAATTACGCATATTGAATGGGGCACGATCGAAGCGACGGGGATTGGGGCTGCGCGGGATTTGAAACTGTTCCCCGGTGGCGGTCGCGAGTGGGACTGGGGCGAAACGGGCACACATCACGATCCCGGCATTCAGCCATCCGATGTCCAGGAACTGATCGATCGCGGCAGCGAGGTCGTCATTCTCACACCGGGCATGCACCTCGTCCTGCAGACCAAGCCCGAGACAATCGCGGCGCTTGAACTTGCAAACGTCGAAGTTCACGTGCTGGAGACGCGCAAGGCGGTACTGCTGTACAATGATCTGGCGGAAACCCGGCGTGTCGGCGGACTGTTCCACTCGACGTGCTGACGGTTCGCGCTCTTGATGTCGTCGTGCGGCGGGCGCAGTGTTGCGCCGGTTCGACGGAAGGACAGTCATGACCGTAGCTGACACGCCGGGCATCGGGACGGAAGGGCAGGAC
>JBBQJX010000117.1:0-6316 GCA_038326295.1 Sphingomonadales bacterium | reverse complement strand
ACCACGCCCTTCAACACCTACTGGATGATCGCCTATTTTCATATGGTCGACACCCGCGATGTAAATGAGTTCCTCACCTGGTACGCCGACGACGCCACCTTCACCTTCGCCAACTCCCCGCCCGCGCACGGCAAGCCTGCGCTTTGCGTCGGCTTGTGAGAATCGCATGACCGTCCCGTGCGCCATCCGCGCCATGATGGGTGCTGATTTGCCCGCGCTCAAGGCTGTCATCGACGCGAACGACCTGTTCCCAAGCGATATGCTCGACGAGATGGCGGCCGCGTACTTCACCGATACGCCGGGCGCGGACATGTGGCTCGCCGCGACTACAGGTGTCGGCCCCGTCGCCCTCCTCTATGCCGCGCCCGAGCGGATGACCGATGGCACGTGGAACTGCCTGCTGATCGCGGTCCACCCTGATCTCCACGGCCGAGGCATCGGCGCGGCTCTGATGGCTCACCTGGAAGCCTATCTCGCTGCCCAGGGCGCGCGCGTGCTGCTGGTCGAGACCTCGGGTCTGCCCGCGTTCGCGCGCACGCGCGGCTTTTATACGCACATCGGCTACACCGAGGAAGCGCGAATCCGCGATTTTTATAAGGCGGGCGAGGACAAGATCGTCTTCCACCGCACGCTCCGCGCATGACTCCCGCCCCCGATCCCGCGCTCCGCCGCGTGCTCACCCGCGTCGTTGCGCTCAATCTCGGCTATTTCGGCATCGAGGCCGCCGTCGCCCTCACCATCGGCTCGGTCGCGCTCGTCGCGGACAGCGTCGATTTCCTCGAGGATGCCAGCCTCAACATCCTGATCCTCCTCGCGCTCGGCTGGAGCACGCGCGGGCGGGCACGCATCGGCATGGGGCTCGCCGCGATCCTGCTCGTGCCCACGATCGCCACCGCGTGGATGCTGTGGACCAAGATTGCCGCCCCAGCACCACCCGCCGCGCTGCCGCTCACTCTCGCCGGGCTGGGCGCGCTTGCGGTCAACGTCTCGTGCGCGGCGATGCTGGCGCGCCATCGCAGCGCGGGCGGCAGCCTGCTGCGCGCCGCGTTCCTGTCGTCGCGCAACGATGCGCTGGCCAATGTGGCGATCATCGCGGCGGGCGGCGTCACCGCGTTGACGCGCTCGGGCGTACCCGACATCGTGGTCGGCCTGGGGATCGCAGTCCTCAACATCACCGCCGCGCGCGAGGTGTTCGCACTCGCGCGTGCCGAACACCGGAGTGCCCTGCCATGAAACCCCGGCCCAGCGACGGCATTGGGAGTCTTATCCCTCTCGGCGACACAGAAAAAACGCGCATTCGCAATGTCCATTGGGCGGGCGAGGACAAGATCGTCTTCCACCACGCGCTCGGCGCGCATACCGCATGACGCCGCTGCACGCGCGCCGGTTCGCACGACTGCTGGATTTCGTTTATGATCTGCTGACGTATGTGCTGCGCGTTGCCGAACTCGTGTTGATCATCAGCGCATTTGAATATATATCCCAGAAGAGCGCGTCTGGCTTGATTTATTACGGCGGCACGATCGTCAAATATTGCGGAATATTGCTCGCAGTTTTGGTCTATCCCACGCGCATCGCGCTGCGGTGGGTTGGCGAGGGCCGCTTCTTCGCGGACCGCCGCCTCGCCCGCTATCGCACCGGGCTGCTGATCGTGGCGGGGCTGTTATGGCTGGCGATGGCGGCAGCGGTCGTTTACGCGGTGGTGCATGTCCAGACCATGGTTTCCACGATGACGATGCCCGCGTGATGAAACATATGCCCTCCTCCCGCCACACGTTGTCGATCGTTGTCGATAATGCGCCCGGCGTGCTCGCGCGCATCGTCGGCCTGTTCTCGGCACGCGGCTACAATATCGAAAGCCTGACCGTGGCGGTCACCTCGGACGAGGCGGTCAGCCGGGTGACCGTGGTCACGTCCGGCCCGCCGCCGGTGATCGAGCAGATCATAGCCCAACTCGGCCGCCTGATCCCCGTCCACCGCGTGGAGGACCTGACCGCGCAGGGCCCGCACGTCGAGCGCGAACTCGTGCTGGTGCGCGTCGAAGGCACGGGCGAAACCCGCTCCGAAGCGATGCGGCTGGCCGAAGTCTATGGTGCCAAGGCGGTCGATGCGACCACGCGCAGCTTCGTCTTCGAACTTGCGGGCTCGTCGAACAAGGTCGCCGCCTTCGTCTCGCTCATGCGCGAGCTGGGGACGGTCGAGGTGGCGCGCACCGGGGTCGTCGGGCTGATGCGCGGGTGACCATGGCCGCCTGCGCCGCGCTCGCCGCCGCGTCGCTGCTGGTCCTGACCGCGCTGCTGCATAGTATCGCAGGCGAACGGCGGCTGATCAGTCCGGTTCTGGCCACGCGCGCGGGGGCGCTCTCGCGTCCGCTCGCCCGCTTCGTCCTGCGCTTCGCGTGGCACCTGACCTCGCTTCTGATGCTCGTCCTTGCGGTCGGTCTCGCGACGTGGGCAGCGCGGCCTGCCGCCGCGATGACCGCAGTCATCGCCACAACCGGCGTTGCATTCACTGGCGTCGGTATCGCCGATGGCATCGCAACGCGCGGGCGGCACATCGGCTGGCGACCGCTGACGCTGATCGGCCTCGCCGCGCTCGCCGCACTCGCACTGCGCTGACCGGCGACGGTCGGCGCAGCGCAGCATCGTCCGGCTTAGGCCGAAAGCGCGCGCCGGATCTCGCCGACATCCTCCTGTGGATCGCGCATCACATAGCCGCGGCCCCAGATCGTCTCGATATAATTCTCGCCGCACGCGGCCGAGATCTTTTTGCGCAGCTTGCAGATGAACACGTCGATGATTTTCATCACCGGCTCGTAAGCGCCGCCGTACAGATGATCGAGGAACATGCCCTTGGTGACCGTGGTGCCCTGGCGTGTGGCGAGCAGTTCGAGCATCTGGAATTCCTTGCCCGTCACGTGGATGCGTTCGCCATTGGCATGCAGGGTGCGCCGCTCGACATCGATCTTGAGCTTGCCCACGCGCAGCACCGGGCGCACACGGGCGCTGTGCTCGCGGCTGATCTGGAAGACGCGCTTGACAAGCGCATCGCCCTCGAAAGGCTGGGTCATGTAATCGTCCGCTCCCGCCGAGAGCGCGCGCACCACCTCGACCAGCCGGTCCGTCGGCGCGAGCAGCAGCACCGGCGTTCGCAGCTTGGCAAGGCGCAGGCGCTGCACCAGATCGGCGGCGTGATTGTGCGCGCCCACCTCGATCACGATTGCATCGAACTCCTGTTCGCGCGCGATCGCCAGCGCGCCTTCGCCGATCGCGGTGACCGCGTCGATCAAGGCACCCGCGAGGCCGACGAGCGACGCGGTCGCAACGGGGGTATCGGATTCAACGATCAATATACGCATAAGCCCTCCCAGTGGTCGGCGGCGCGTCCAGCAGCGTCGCCGGTTCCAATTGCCATGGAACATGAATTCCCCCTGTGGACAAGGTGTTAGTTGTTGTTTTCGGAGTGAAACCGTCGGAAACGGATGTTGATCGCAAACCTCCGGCCAATTGCACGCGCGCGCTGCAAGTCTTAAAAAGGTAAATATGGCGTTCGATCTCCCTTCTGGCGCACGGATCGCGGTGGCAATGTCGGGCGGCGTCGACTCCTCGGTCGTCGCCGCGCTTGCAGTCGAGTCAGGCCTCGAAGTAGTCGGCCTGACGCTCCAGCTTTACGATGCGGGCGCGGTGGCCTCGCGCCCCGGTGCGTGCTGCGCGGGCGCAGATATCGCGGATGCGCGCCGTATTTGCGCCCAATTGGGCATCGCGCACTATGTGATCGATCGCGAAACGGCTTTTCGCGCAAAAGTGATCGACGATTTCGCTGACGGGTATCTGCGCGGCGAAACACCGATCCCGTGCGTGCGCTGCAATCAGAGCGTAAAGTTTACCGATCTCGTTTCGATCGCGCGCGATCTCGGTGCTGCGGCGCTCGCGACCGGACATTATGCGCGACGAGTTGTCACACCCGCCACGCCGGAACTTTTTCGCGCAATCGACGAATCTCGCGATCAGAGCTACTTTCTGTTTGCTACCACTTCGGATCAGCTCGACTATCTGCGCCTCCCGCTGGGCGATCTGCCCAAAACGCAGGTTCGCTCGCTGGCCGAACGCTTTGCCCTGCCCGTCGCCGCCAAGCCCGATAGTCAGGACATCTGTTTCGTGCCCGGCGGCCGCTACGCCGATCTGGTGCGAAAGCTGCGGCCCGAGGCGGACGCGCCCGGCGCGATCGTCGATCGGGCCGGGCGCGTGCTGGGCCGACATGCCGGGCTGATCGATTTCACCGTCGGCCAGCGGCGGGGTCTGGGGATCGGCGGCGAGGCCGAGCCACTCTATGTGCTCAGGCTCGAACCCCGAACCCGGCGTGTTGTCGTCGGCCCGCGTACCGCGCTCGGCGTGAAAAGCGCGGTGCTGGGCGAGACCAACTGGATCGCGGGCGTGGCCCCTATACCCGGCGAGCCGCTGGAGGCGCGCGTTCGCTCGACCGCGCAACCCGTGCCGGCGACAATGACGGACCCGTGCGAGGTCCGGTTCGACTTACCTGAGCCCGGCGTCTCCCCCGGGCAGGCCTGCGTGCTTTCGCAAGGGGACCGGGTGCTCGGAGGCGGCTTCATCGCGCGCACGGTGGCAGCGGACGTGGCCTACGAAGCGGTCGCCTGAAGCCGGAACACGCCCTCGATCACGGTGACGCAGCCGCCGGTCAGATATACCCGGTCTCCCTTCAATTCGCACAGCATCCGCCCGCCCCGTGCGCTCGCCTGCCATGCGCTCAGGCGGCTGCGGCCCAGCCTCTCCGCCCACATCGGCACGATCACCGCATGCGCTGATCCGGTCACCGGATCCTCATCGATTCCCGAACCCGGCGCGAACGCGCGCGAGACGATATCGGCGCTGGTCCCGGCTGCGGTGGCGATCGAGAGCATGTTGCCGATCGCTTTCAGTCGCGCGAAATCGGGCTTCAGCGCCAGCACATCCGCCTCGCTCGCATAAACCGCCACCGAATAATCGCTTGGGTGATAGTAAGTCGCGATCGGCTGCCCACCCATCGCGTGGGCGACGCGCAGATCGTCCGATGGCGCGGGCTTCCACGCGGGCAGGGCCATGCGGTAGCCCTCGTGCGCGCGCTCCACCTCCAGCACGCCCGCCTTGCGCGTGCGGAAGCGCACCCGCGCGCGGTCGGTCTCGCGCGCGAGGACCACGTGACCGCTCGCCAGCGTGGCATGGCCGCACAGCGCGACCTCCAGCGCGGGCGTAAACCAGCGCAGTTCGAACTGCGCATCCTCATCGTCCGGAATCTCGACCAGGAATGCGGTTTCGCTAAGATTATTCTCGGCCGCGATCGCTTGCAGCGTCGCATCGGGCAGCCACGCGTCCAAGGGCATCACCGCCGCCGGATTGCCCTCGAACGGGTGGCGAGCGAAGGCATCGACCTGGGTGAACGGCAAGTGCATCGGAGTTTCCTCAGCCGTGGGGCGGGCGATCGTCGCGGTGCCCGGTCGGATCGACATGCACCAGCACCCCCACGCCGGGGAAGGCCCCGCGAATGCGTGCCTCCACTGCGTCCACGACATCGTGCGCCGCGCCCACCGTCATCTCGGGATCGACCCAGATGTGGAACTGCGCAAAATGATGCTGGCCTTGGCCGCGCGTGCGCAGATCGTGCACGCCGCGCACCAGCGGATGTTCGGCCGCCACCGCCAGCAGCCGCTGGCGCTCGGGCTCGGGCCATTCCTTGTCCATCAGCAGATCGATCGCCTGCCCACCTGCGCGTACGCCGTTCACTCCCAGATAGGCGGCGATCGCCATGCCGAAAAAGGCGTCCGCGCTCTGCCAGTGGGCGAACGCATCGAGCGCGATCGCCCCGATCACCGCGATGTTGACGCCCAGATCGGCCTGATAGTGCAGCCGGTCGGTATCGATGGCGACCGATCCGGTGGCGGCGATGGTGCGCCGCTGCAGCGCGAGCAGCGCGAACGTCACCACGATTGCCACCGCAGATACGCCGATTGCGAGCAGCGGCCGCTGGGGGCTCACAGGCTGCGCGAGGCGATGCGCCGCCTCCCATGCGATCAGCCCGACCGAAATGAGCATGAGCGCCGCCTGCGCGAGTGCGGCCAGAGCTTCCGCCTTGCCGTGGCCGAAGCGGTGATCCTCGTCCGCCGGGCGCATCGCCCAGGCGATGCCGCCCAAGGTGATCAGCGAGGCGATCAGGTCGAGCGCGCTGTCCGCGAGACTGCCCAGCACCGCGACCGATCCTGTCGCCCACGCCGCGCCCGCTTTCATCCCCGTGAGCAGCACCGCCACGCCTACCGAGGCGAGTG
>JBBQJX010000116.1:0-6343 GCA_038326295.1 Sphingomonadales bacterium | reverse complement strand
CCACGTCGGTGCCCCCGAGCAGTTCGCGCGCATTTTCAGGCGTCAGTCGCACCGCAACGGGCTCCACCGCGCAATCGGGATTGATTCGCGCCAACGCCCGCACCGCGCGCTCCACCTTGGGCGCGCCGATGTCGTCGGCGGTGAACAGCGTCTGCCGCTGCAGGTTGCTCAGCGACACCTGATCGTCGTCGATCAGCCGTATGCGCCCCACGCCCGCCGCCGCCAGCCACGGCAGCAGCCCCGCGCCGATCCCGCCCGCGCCCACCACCGCCACCCGCGCGCCCAGAAGCCGCCGCTGCCCCGCACCGCCGATCTCGGGCAGCACGATGTGGCGGGCATAACGTTCGAGCTGCAGATCGGAAAACGGCGTCACCCCATGCGAGATAGCCTCGCGCGCCCGCGCATGCCACCTGTGCGCGATGCCCCGCGTCCGCGCCGATCAGCTCCTCCTCGCGCGCGGCCTCGCCGAAAGCCGCGCACGCGCGCAGGCGCTCATCATGGCAGGGCTGGTGTTCGCGGGCGAAGCGCGCGTTGCCAAGCCCGGGCAGCTTCTGGCCGAAGACGCGGCGCTCACCGTCAAAGGCCGCGATCACCCGTGGGTCGGCCGCGGCGGCGTCAAGCTCGCCCACGCGCTCGCCCATTTCGGCTGGCAGGACCTGACCGGCCGGATCGTGCTCGATATCGGCGCGAGCACGGGGGGCTTCACCGATGTCTGCCTCCACCACGGCGCGGCCCGCGTGTTCGCCGTCGATGTCGGCCATGGCCAGCTCCATTGGCGGTTGCGCTCCGATCCGCGCGTCACCGTGCTCGAAAAAACCAACGCGCGCCACCTCACCGCCGGACAGCTGGGCGGCATCGCGCCAACCTTCCTCGTCTGCGACGCCAGCTTCATCGGCCTTTCGACCATCCTCCCCGCCCCCCTCGCGCTCGCCGCCCCGCACGCGCGCCTGATCGCGCTCGTCAAACCGCAGTTCGAGGCAGGGCCGCGCGAGGTCGGCAAGGGCGGCGTCGTGCGCGACGCGCATGTGCACGAACGTGTCCAGGCCGAAGCCGCCGCCTTCCTCTTGGCGCAGGGCTGGCCGCCGCTCGGCCTCACCCCAAGCCCGATCACCGGGCCGGAGGGCAATATCGAGTTCCTGATCGCCGCCGAGCAGGCCTAGCCCCCGTCGCCCACCCGGACTATATCGTTGGATCAGCCCGGAGGCCCCGCCATGCAGTCCCAGTCCAGAATTTTCGATGATTTCGCCAAGGTCGCCACCGGCGCGGCGGGAAGCTTCGCCGGCGCCGCCAAGGAGTTCGAGACGACCACGCGCGAGAAGCTGCGCGAGTGGCTGGGCGGCATGGACATGGTCACCCGCGAGGAGTTCGAGGCCACGCGCGCACTCGCCGCGCACGCGATGGGCGAGGTGCAGTTGCTCAAGGCCGAGGTCGCGGCGCTGAAGGCGCTCCACAACCCGCCCGCCGACCACACCCCCACCGCCGAGGCCGCGCGCGGCGGCGCGGGGCCGGACGGTCAGCCCACCGCCTGACGCGCGGACGCCAATGATGATCACCGAGGCCGAGACGGCCACGCACACCGCTGCCCCGATCGATATGCTCGAACAGTATTTCGTCGCGCAAGGCTGGCCCTACGATCGCAACGGCGACGAGGAGATCGTCGCCCAGGTCGAGGCCGCATGGGGCGAATACGAGCTTCGCGGCCTGTGGCGCGACGAGGACCGCGTGCTCCAGTTCGTCGGCTTGCCCGGCCTGCGCGCCGAACCCGAGCAGCGGGGCGGCGCGTATGAACTGCTGGGGCTGATCAACGAGGGGCTGTGGCTCGGCCACTTCGATCTCTGGACCGGCGACGGCACCATCCTCTTCCGCCACGCCGCGCTGGTGGGCGGCGACGAGGAGGAAGCCGCGCTCAGCCTCGCCCAGGCCGAAACGCTGGTCGAAGCCGCATTGGACGAATGCGACCGCTACTACCCCGCGTTCGATTTCTTGCTGACCCAGGGCAAGGACGCCCCCGAGGCGCTCAGGATGGCGCTGACCGATACGGCGGGGGAGGCCTGAGCCGCGCTCAGAACCGTACCGTCCCGGTCACGCGCAACTCGCGCGGCTCGATGGTCTTCAGGTGGATGTCGTCCACGCCGCCCGCCGGTTCGCCGGGCAGGCGCGAGGCGTAGAAATAGTTGATTTCCGCGTCGTGCGAATCGAGGATGTTGAGCACCTCGGCCGCCAGTTCGTACCGTCCGATCCGATACGCCACACGTGAATTGACGACGTTCGTCGGTCGAGAGCGCACGCTGTTGTCCTCGATCAGCGCAACGCTGCCGAAGTGGCGGAAGCGCAGGCTGCCGGTCAGCCGCCCGTCGGACACGGTGTATTCGGCATCGATCGTGATCCCTTTGATCGGCTGCGCGAACGCGGCGAACTCGAGGCCCTCGCGGTGCGAGGGGCCGAGAGGCTCGGTGGTGCCGCCATCGCCGAGGAACAGCAGTTCGGAGCCGAGATCGAGTTGCCACGCTGCGCCCGTCAGCGTCACGCCGGGAAACGGCTTCACCCGCACACCCACTTCGGAACCGCGCGCTTTTACCAGCGGATCGACCGGGCTCGCCGCGCCGCCGCTCACCGGATCGATCGTGATCGAGGTGCCGCGCCCGTCGTTCGAATGGAACCCCTCGCCATAATTGATGTAGATCTCGCCCCAGTCGACCGGCCGCCATGCCGCGCCGGCCTTGGGGCTGAAGATGGTCGCGTCGCTCTTGCCCGAATTGGCGGGATTGTTCGACCGCACGTCGAAATTATAATAATCCTCCCGCAGACCGAAGGTGAAACGCAGCCGCTCGGTCGGATGCAGCGTCGCCTCGCCGAACAGTGCGACCGACCCTTCATCGACCGAATCCCTGCGCACTGTCTGCAGTATCGTGCGCGCCCTGGTCCGATACAGCGCGACGCGCGGGATCGAATCGTAGCGCCCCTCGCCCCCGACGAGCAGGTCGGTCTGCATGCCCAACGGGTGGAAGGTGAACTTCTTGTCCACACGCCCGCCTGTTACCGTGCGACGATCGGCCTGCCTGAACTCGTCGCCATTGACCGGATCGTCTAGAAAATAGGTGAAGTTCGAGATCAGCTTGAAGTTGTAATAATGCGCATAGGCCAGCGCCGACCACGGATCGCCGCCGTTCTGCGTCCAGTTGACCGTACCGCCGATGCGCGTCGTCTGCCCGCCCAGCGCGAAATCGAGCGCGCCAAGATTGCTGATCAGCCCGCTGGCGATCGCGCGCTGCGGAATTTGCTCGGGCGAATAGAAATCGACGTAATAGCCCGTCAGGCTGGCGCGCAGCACACCATCGCCCAGCGGCACCGTGTATTTGGCCAGCCCGCTGAACTGGTTGAGCTTCTGCTTGATCGCATACGGTCCATCGTCATACCGCCCCTCGCCCGCGAGCAGCAGATCGCCGCCGCCTAGTTTCACCGATCCAACCGCCGCGAGCCGGTAATAATTGTTCTCGCCGATCGTCAGATTGACCCGTGCATCATCGATCTTGTCGTACGTCTTGAATCGCGCTGCGCCTGCGGTGGCAAAATCGCCCAGATCGGCGCGATAAGGCCCCTTCGAATATTCGATGAACTCGACCGCCTCGGGAATGATGAAGTTGAGGTCGAGATAGCCCTGGCCATGCCCGTGCGTGCGCATGTTGAGCGGCACCCCATCGAGCGAGGCGGCGAAATCGGTCCCATGATCGAGGTTGAAACCGCGCAGGAAATACTGGTTGGCCTTGCCACCGCCCGAATGCTGCGTGACGATCAGCCCGGGCACCACTTCGAGCAGCTCGCCCACGCGCTGCAAGGGACGCGTGCTGAAATCCTTGCGGCCCACGATCCCCTCCGAAGCGGTCAGCGCCACGCCGAGCTGCTCGATCGCGCGCCCGTACACGACGACCTCCGCCGGATCGGGTTCATGCGCCGACGCCAGCGGCGGTTTCTCTGCGCGCGCGGCCGGGGCGAACAGCACGCAGGCGAGCAGCGCGGCCCGCATGGACGATATCGGAACGGTCATGCGCATACCCTGTGCCGATCCGCTTCGGTATGAAGTCCGGCCCGAAAGTGCATACGCGCGGCGCGCGGAACGGTTGCGCCCGATCGCCCGTATCCCACGTATGAAGCCTGAAGGAGCCCCGAATGCATCGCATCACCGTCTCGCTCGAAGGCCCGCTCGCCGAAGCCTTCGATGCGCTCGCCGCCGATCAGGGCTATGCCAGCCGCTCCGAAGCCGTGCGCGATCTGGTGCGCACCGCCGTCGACGCGCGCGCGGTCGCGGCAAGCGAGGAGGGCGAATGCGTCGCCAACCTCTCCTATGTCTACGATCATCATGCGCGCGCGCTGGTGACAAAACTGCTCGATATCAGCCACGCGCATCACGCGCTGATCGTCTCGACCACCCACGTCCATCTCGATCACGATGGCTGCCTGGAGAGCATGATGCTGCGCGGCCCGGCATCCGAAGTGCGCGCCTTCGCCGATCGCGTCCGTGCCGAGCGCGGCGTGCGCTTCGGCACGCTCAACCTCATCAGCGCGGGCGCGGCACACCGCTCGCGCGAGGAGGCCGCGCACCGCCACCCATCTGCCGCCGCCCGACTTGTGGCGTGAGCATGGCGAACCTCGCGCACCCCGCCCCGATGTGGCCCGTGGGCTGTTCAGCCCGCAAACGGATCGACCACCTCTACCCCCAGCCGCGCGAAATCGCGGACGTTGCGGCTGACCACCTGGAGTCCGTGCACCTGCGCGGTCGCGGCGATCATCGCATCCTCGATCAGGTCGGCGGACTGACCGTGCATCAGCTTGGCCCACGCGCGAAACGTCCGGGCGTCGAGCGTCAGGATCGTGAAGGCCACCAGCACTTCCTCAAGCCAGGCCTCGATCTCGCTTGCCTTTGCGATGTCCTGCCGACGCGTCATCTCGATCCCGAGCTGAATTTCGCCGATCGTCACCGCGCTCAAATGCAGATTGCGCTGATCCACCGATTCGAGCCACGCGCGCAGAACGGGGTGGGGGCGGCGGCGGCGAAGCTCGGAGACGACGTTGGTATCGAGCACGAACATCAATCGAAGATGGGCGGTGGCCGCATCTTGAACCGACCGCGCGGCGGCACGAGCATATCGGTCCGCGCGTCGTCCGCCAGCAGCAGCTCCTTCAACGTCCGCCCGCGCCCGGCGTTCAGCCGTCGCCAGTCCTCGACCGGCACGAGTACGGCGGCCTCCGCGCCGCGCCGGGTAACCAGCTGCGGCCCGTTGGCGATGCACGTATCGAGCAGTTCGCTGAACCGCGCCTTGGCGTCCTGGACCGGCCAGCTCTGCATCGCAATTTCCCGAAACGACTGGTCAGGAACCTAGTCCGCTCGCCCCCTGTCCGCAACCGTGTCCCCCGCCTATCTTGCCCACCATGCACCCCGCCCCCCTCTGGCTCGTCGGCTGCGGCAATCTCGGGCGCGCGCTGCTCGATGGCTGGCTCGCGGCGGGGCTGCCGCCCGCCAGCGTCACCGTCATCAACCCCACCCCGCGCGATCTGCCCCCCGGCATAACCCAGGCCACCGCGCCCTCCGATGATCTCCCCCGCCCCGCCACCATCGTGCTCGCGGTCAAACCCAAACGCCTTGCCGAGGTCGCCGCCCAGCTCGCGCCTCACACCGCCGACACCCTGCTAGTCTCGGTCCTCGCGGGCGCGCGCGCTGCCCAACACGCCCGCGCGCATCGGGATGGGGGTCACGCTGCTCGCGGGCGATCTTTCGCCCGAGGATCGCGCCACGGTCGAAGCGATGGCCGGCGCGCTCGGCACGGTGCACTGGATCGACGAGGCGCTGTTCGACGCCGCAACCGCCATTGCCTCCTCGTCGCCCGCCTGGACCTTTCAGTATATCGCCGCCCTCGCCCGGGCAGGCACCGCTGCGGGCATCGCCGCCGAACTGGCCACGCAAATCGCGCTGGAGGCGGTTGCCGGGTCCGCCGCCTATGCACTCGGCGATGGCCGCGCCATGGACGATCTCGCGCGCGAGGTCGCATCGCCGGGCGGAATGACGCAGGCGGGGCTCGACGTGCTCGCATTGGACGGCGCACTGACCACCTTACTGCAACAGACGGTGCAGGCGGCCATCGCCCGCGCCGCCACGCTCGCCAGGGAAGCCGACGCATGACCCGCGAAGACGCCACGAACGCCTATCTCGCCTTCTTCGCCGCGCGCGGCTTTGGCCCCGCGACGCTGGATGCGGTGGCGCGCCACGCCGCGACCACCCCCGCGCTGCTGGTCGAGGCGGTGGGGGACCGCTGGGCCGCGCTCGATGCGTTCACCCGCCGCCTCGACC
>JBBQJX010000115.1:0-6360 GCA_038326295.1 Sphingomonadales bacterium | reverse complement strand
CGCGCCGCTCGTGGACCAGCGCCGCCAAGACCGCAGGGTCGTCCAGCACTGCCAGCATGATCGCATTCACGCGCGCGGCATCCTCAGCAAGCGCCAGCCCGGGCACCGCGATGGTCACCAGCCCCGCCCCGGCACGCAGCGCCGCGCGCGCCGCCAGTCGCGCTGCACCGCCGTGGCCAAGCCCACCGCCGAGCACGAGGACATGACCGCGTTCAGCCTTGTACGCGTTCGCGGCAAGCGGCGCCGATCGTGGGATGGGGTTGGCGTGGAGGCGGCTGTCGAGCGTGCCAAGTCCGATGTCCGCCACTATCACGCGCCCGCAGAGCGGCGCGGCGGGGTGCAGCAGGTGCGCCGGCTTGAGCGCGCCGAACGCGATCGTCAGATCGAAACATGCCGCAGCGCCAAGCAGCACACCCGTATCTGCGTCCACGCCGCTCGGCAGATCAAGCGCAATGCACACGCGCGCACCTCCGGCCAATCGTGCCAGCGCGGAGGCCGTATCGCTTTCCAGCGGCCGGGCCAGGCCGATGCCGAACAGTGCGTCGATCAGCATCGGGTCGGGCACGACGTTCCGGAGTGGCTCCACCGGCCCTGCCCAGTTGGCACGTGCGCGCCGCGCATCGGCGGTCGTCGGTTCGGCGCTCGCGGCGACGCGTATGGGCCATCCTGCGGCCCGCAACTCGGCCGCGACCGTATATCCGTCGCCGCCATTGTTCCCCGGCCCGCATAGGACCAGCACCGGCATCGCCGCTGAGAAGCCCCGGATCGCCCCCGCCGCCAACGCCCCGGCGCGCGCCATGAGCGATTGGCCGCTTTCTCCCTCTGAAAAAACGCGTTTTTCGGATGCACGCATTTCGCCTGCGGTCAGTACGATCCCGGAACGGGACTTGCCCACCGCAATCTCCTCACCGATATGGCGCGCCATGCGTATCCTCCTTGCTGTAAGCCTTTGCGTCGCCGCTTGTGCTCCGTCGCCGTTGTATGTCTCCAAACGCGCGATTGGCACGCCAGGAGAAATCCCTCGTGATGCGATGGGTCAGCCGATGTGGGACAGGATCGGTCCCCCCCGCTCGATCCCCGCGCAAGCACCCCCGCCGCTCCCCTCGGGAGGTTAGCGCCGATCAGACGTCGGCGTAGGCGCGCGTTTCGGCGGCGGCACCGGGGTGCGTGAGCGCGCCATGCCGCGCGGGACCGACGTTGCGCGCATAGCGCCAGAGCACGCCCGAGCCGAAACCGTGCGCTCGCGGTTGCCACTGCGCGCGTCGGAGTGCGAGTTCGGCCTCGGGCACTTCCAGCTCGATCGTGCCGGCCATCGCGTCGAGGCTTATGATGTCGCCGTCGTGCACCAGCGCGATCGGACCGCCTTCGGCCGCCTCGGGCCCGATGTGGCCGACGCAGAAGCCTCGCGTCGCGCCCGAGAAGCGTCCGTCTGTGACGAGCGCCACCTTGTCGCCCATGCCCTGGCCGTAGATTGCGGCCGTGGTGGCGAGCATCTCGCGCATGCCCGGGCCGCCCTTGGGGCCTTCGTAGCGGATGACGAACACGTCGCCCTCCTGGTAGGCGCGGGCTTCGACGGCGGCGAACGCGTCTTCCTCGCAATCGAACACACGTGCCGGGCCGCTGTGCTGGAGGCGGGACATCCCCGCGATCTTCACGATGCCGCCGTCCGGCGCGAGGTTTCCGCGCAAGCTGACGACGCCGCCGGTGGTCGACAGCGGGTTCGAGACGGGGCGGACCACGTCCTGATCGGGGTTCCAGACCACGTCCGCGAGGTTCTGGGCGATGGTGCGGCCGGTCACCGTGATGCACGAACCATCAAGGAAGCCGCCATCGAGCAGCGCCTTCATCACCATCGGCACGCCGCCCGCCTCGTACAGGTCCTTCGCGACATAGCGCCCGCCGGGCTTGAGATCGGCGATCAGCGGGGTTTCGCGGAAGATGCGGCCGACTTCGAAGAGATCGAGTTCGATCCCCGCCTCCGCTGCCATTGCGGGGAGGTGCAGCGCGGCGTTGGTGCTGCCGCCGGTTGCGGCCACCACGCGCGCGGCGTTCCCGAACGCGGCGCGGGTGCAGATGTCGCGCGGGCGCAGGTTGAGCGCGAGGAGGTTCATCACTGCTTCGCCGGACGCGCGGGCATATTCGTCGCGTGAAAGATAGGGGGCGGGTGCCCCTGCCGAGCCGGGGAGCGCGAGACCGATCGCTTCGGAGACGCAGGCCATGGTGTTGGCGGTGAACTGGCCACCGCACGCTCCCTCGCCGGGGCAGGCGACCTTTTCGAGCGCGGTCAGGCGCGCGAGCGGGCAGGTGCCTGCGGACCAACCGCCCACCGCCTCGAACACGTCCCCAATGGTGACGTCCTTGTCCTCGAAGCGGCCCGGCAGGATCGAGCCTCCGTACATGAATACGCTGGGTACGTTCAGCCGTAACATCGCCATCATCAGGCCGGGCAGCGACTTGTCGCAGCCCGCGACGCCGACGAGTGCGTCGTAGCAGTGGCCGCGCATGGTGAGTTCGACCGAATCGGCGATGACTTCGCGGCTGACGAGCGAGGATTTCATGCCCTCGTGGCCCATGGCGATGCCGTCGGTGACGGTGATTGTGGTGAACATGCGGGGCGTGCCGCCGGCGGCGGTGACGCCTTCCTTGACGACGCGGGCCTGGCGATCGAGCGCGGTGTTGCAGGGGGCGGCTTCGTTCCAGCAGCTGACGACGCCGACCAGGGGCTGGGCGATCTGTTCGTCGGTGAGGCCCATGGCGTGGAGCATGGCGCGGTGGGGGGCGCGCTCGGGGCCTACCGTGGTGTGGCGCGACGGGAGGCGGGATTTGTCGAAGCGGGTCATCGTGGCGGTGTGCGGCGGCAGGCCCGGGGAGGCAAGGTGCTAAGGTCACGAAGGTCACTAAGAATCGCGTTTTCACGGCGGTTCACGGGGGGCAAAGCGCGACCGATCGACCCTTGGGCGACGATTATCCCGCACCCGATCCTACAAAACAAGGGGGCGGCGTCAGAATTTGCCCTCCCATTCGAGCAGCAGGCGGATCTGGCCGTCGGTGCCTGCGCGGGCCGCGCCCGGGATGGCGAAGAGATAGCCGGCCTCGATCCCGATCTCTCCGGGGATGGGCAGATGTTCGATCTCGGTCTTGAGGATCGGCCCGATAAAATGCTCGTGGCGGCCGAGGAAACGGTTGAAATCGCCCGCCTCGCCGAATGCGGCAAACCCTGCCCGCAGTTCGCCCACGATCTGCCAGTCGGCCGAGGCGGCATAGCCGAACTCGACCGTGGAGCCATTGAGCCCTTTTTCGGCGATCAGGTTTAGGCGTCCGTCGAACCGACCGGCCTTGCGCGAGAAGAGCGCCTTCAACTCGAGCGCGTCGGGCTCGCCGAGACCGAAGGCATATTCGGCATAGGCGCCGACATCGATGCCGCCGATGCGCCCGACATGCGCAATGCCTTCGAACGCCACCTCGCGCGGAGACCGCGAGCCGCCGGGATCGCGGCCGAGCGTGGTGAAGATCGCGCCCGCAAAGCGCGTTGAGAAACCGTGTTCGACCTCGAGCTTGAGCGCGTCCCCGCCATCGTCGGGGCCGCCGGTGAGGCGCCCGTAGCGCGCCTCGAACTCGGTGACGCCGGGTTCGATCGTAGCGGGATAGATCGTGTCGCCGAGCCCGGGAGCGGCGGCGGCCGGGGTGGCGATCAGGGCGATACCGAACCCGAGGATAGTGAGAGTGCGTTGCAATAGCTGTCTCCTTCGCGGGCAACTGCTATTGAGAGGCGTTCGCAGATGCAAGCGCGAAGTTTGCGATGGTGCCCCTGCCAGGATTGGCGACAATTCTGAATATGTGTACGGGTGCGCGACGGGGTGCGGGCGGCGGCCGGTCCAGCACGGGGGGACATCCATGGCGCGGGACGCAGACCCTTCCGACCCGGTTTACAGCGCCTTTCTCAGCTATAGTCGGCAAGATGCCGCGATCGCCCATCGCATCCACGGTCGGCTCGAAGGCTATCGACTGCCCCATCGGCTGCACCCGCGCACGCGCGCGTGGAACGACGACGCCCATCGCCTGAAACCGCTGTTCCGCGACCTCGAAGAAATGACGGTCGCCCCCGACCTCAATTCCGCGCTTCGCGAGGCTATCGCGGCGTCGGCATATCTGATCGTCCTGTGTTCGCCGCAGTCCGCGCAGTCGGACTGGGTCGGCCGGGAAATCGAAATGTTTCGCGCGTTGCATGGGGATGCGGCAATCCTGGCGGCGCTGATCGAAGGGACGCCGGCGACCGCGTTCCATCCGGCACTGACCCGTAGCGTCGGCGGCGCGCTGCTGCAGCCGCTCGCCGCCGATTTCCGCCCCGCAGGCGATGGCCCACAGCTGGCGCGGCTGAAACTGGTCGCGGTGATGGCCGGCGTCGGGCTGGGCGAACTGGTGCGGCGGGACGCGCAGCGGCGGATGCGGCAGTTGGCGTTGAATGCGGTCGCGTTGCTGGTGTTCATCGGCATCGTCGCGGCGCTGGTCATCACGGCCCAGCGGTCGCGCGAGCGCGCCGTGCAACAGAGCGCCCGCGCCGGTGCGATGAGCCGCTACATGCTCGACGATCTGCGCGGCAAGCTCAAACGCTATGGCAGCCTTGGCATGCTGGCCGAGGTCAACCAGGGCGTGATGGAGACGTTTCGCGGCCGCGACCTCGCAGGCCTCGGCGATGCCGAGCGTGCACAGCTCGCCAAGCTGCGCCTTGCGATCGGCGAGGATGCCGAGCAGCGCGGAGACCTGGCGGGCGCGCGCAGCCAGATTGCCGAAGCCGCGCGGATCACGGCGGCTCGACTGGCGGCGGCCCCCGACGACCCGCAGCGGATATTCGATCATGCCCAAAGCCAATATTATGTCGGCATGATCGATTGGCGCGCCGGGGACCGCGCGGGGGCGCAGGCTGGGTATCAGGCCTATCGCGACCTTGCCGGGCGGCTCGTTGCGGCGGATGCCGGAAATGCCGACTGGTCGATCGAACTCGGTTATTCCGAGAGCAATCTGGGCGTCTTCGTGCTGCGTTCGCGGCTGGACCTTGCGACGGCGGAGCGGCATTTCCGTAACGCCCTGTCCGCGTTCAAAAAAGCCGGACGCGCCCGGCCGGGCAACGCCGCCATCGCTTCGTCGCTGGCCGACACCGAGGCATGGCTTGCCGACACCCAGCGATTGCGCGGCGATTACGCCGGTGCGCGGGCCGGCCGTGCGCGCCAACGGGCGCTGCTCGCAGGACTTGCGGCCGCCGATCCGCTGGACCGGGTGGTGGCGGCCGATCTGGCGACCAACGATCTGGCGATGGCGCGCATCGCTCTCGCCGAAGGACGGCCCGAGGCGGCGCTGGTGCCGATCGCCTCGGGGCGGGCCGCGGTGCTACGCCTGGCGGCCGACGATCCCCAGAATGTCGCCCGCGCGGCACAGGTCCGGATCTTCGATCTGGTCAAGCTCCGCGCCTGGCTCGATCTGCCGCCCAGCCAGCGGCCCGCCCCCGACATCATGGCGGCTGCGAACGGCGATTGTGCCGATGACCGGTTGCGCTTGAAGAATGCCGAGCTGGCGACATTCTGCAGTATTCTGGCGGCGCATCGGACCGGCCAGCCGCCGCCGCAGATTGGTCCGGCGGCGGATGGCACCCGGTTATCGGGCGGCTGGGGCTTCGATTTTACCGCAGAAGCGAGGCGCATCCCGCGCCAATGAGGAGAGTGTGATGAAGCAATATTCCTGTGTGACTGCACTGGGTGTTATGGTGCTGCTTGGCGCCTGCGGACAGAAGCAGAGCGAGCCTGCGGTGGAGGGTGGAACGAAAGCCACTTCGATGGGACCGGCGTTCGCAGGTCCTTCGGCTGTGATTACGGACAGTCCTTGCACGGGGACGAAGAACGCCAAGAGTGTCATCTTCGTAGTGAGTAACAAAATTCTGAAAACGATGGGAGGTTCCGACCAGCATGTTGATCGCGATGTGAATACCGAAGAAAACAACGTCGAAACGCCGCAGTTGCCGCCTCCGTATACTGTAAATAGTTATCAGCCGACTTATCTCGATATTAGGGTGCCCGCACCGGGTGGGCTTGGGATGTGGACCGAAATCGTGGTGAAATTGAAGAACAAGAATACCGACGGGATCCGTTTCATGCCCGTGCGCAACTCCGGCGGCATCGACAGTCCGACCGACTCAAGCTTTGCCGTGATGGCCGAGGCAAGCAAAGTTCCCCAATTTTGTGGGCGTGGTGCATTCGGGGAGCAGGATAAAGGCAACGACCTTGTGAGGTTTGGTGTAAAACTGGCGGCCCACGAAACGGCGTCCATCAACATCGGCCTCCTGATCGAGGACAAGAAGAACTCGACCCC
>JBBQJX010000114.1:0-6368 GCA_038326295.1 Sphingomonadales bacterium | reverse complement strand
TGTGCCGGACCGAGCACATGTTCTTCGAGCCGGGGCGGATTACGGCGGTGCGCGAGATGATCCTGGCGGAGGATGCGGACGGACGCCGCGCGGCACTGGCGCGGCTGTTGCCCGAGCAGCGCGCCGATTTCGAGGCGATCTTCCGGATCATGGACGGGCTTCCGGTGACGATCCGCCTGCTCGATCCGCCGCTGCACGAGTTCCTGCCCACGCGCGATGCCGAGTTCGACGAGGTGGCCGCGGCGTCGGGCGTCGGGGTGGACGTGCTCAAGCGGCGCGCGGGCGAGCTGCACGAGGCGAACCCGATGCTCGGCCATCGCGGCTGTCGTCTGGGCATCACCTTCCCCGAAATCTACGAGATGCAGGCGCGCGCCATCTTCGAGGCCGCGCAGGCGGCGGGCGGGGGCGTGAAACTGGAGATCATGGTGCCGCTGGTGGCGACGGGGCGCGAACTCGAGATCATCGGTGCACTGATCGCGCGCGTGGCGGCCGAGGTCGCGGCCACGCACGGGCCGCTCGGCGAGCATAGCGTCGGCACGATGATCGAACTGCCCCGCGCGGCACTGATGGCGGGCGAGATCGCGCGCCACGCGGCGTTCTTCAGCTTTGGCACCAACGATCTGACGCAGACGACGCTGGGCATCAGCCGCGACGATGCGGGGCGATTCCTGGGGGCTTATGTCGATCAGGGAATTTACCCGATAGACCCCTTCGTCACGATCGATCGCGACGGCGTTGGCATGTTGGTAAAAATTGCCAGCGAGCGTGGCCGTGAGACATCGCCTTCTATCAAGCTCGGCATCTGCGGCGAGCATGGCGGAGACCCCGCATCGATCCGTTTTTGCGAGGAAATCGGCCTCGATTACATCTCCTGCTCGCCCTACCGCGTGCCGATCGCGCGGTTGGCGGCCGCGCAGTCGGCGCTGGCACACCGCGTGACAACAGATCGCAACTAGGTTAACAGCCGCGCCGGGGCGACGCTGAGGTGCGTCGAACGGTCGGCCAACGCCGACCGTCGATGCGGTTCGTTAGAGGCTTCGCATGTTGTTGCCACGCAATCGCTGGTCTGAATCCGGGCCGATCAAGGGCGCGATCGCCCGGATGCTGTATGCGGCCACACGCGTCTCGACGCCCGTGGCGCTGTGGTCCACGATTGCCGCGCTGGTGGCGACGGCGGCAACGGACGAGGCGCTGGGCGAGCGATGGTCGCTCGGGCTGTTCTATTACCTTCCCGTCGCGTTTGCCGCGTGGCGGCTGGGGCGGGTGCCAGGCCTGATCGCGAGCGCGTTTGCCGTGCTCGCGTGGTCCGGCTTTACGGTTTTCCATACCGACGTGCGCAACATGCCTCTGGCGATTACATGGGGGTTCCTGTCGCGCATCCTGTCGTTTGGCTTCGTGGCGATCCTGGTATCCGAAATGCGGGGCCTGTTCGAGCGTGAACGGCGGCTGGGTCGCCACTGTCATATGACCGGCGCGCTTTCGGGCCGCGCCTTTCGCGACATCCTCGATGCGGCAGTGGAGCGATCCGCGCGCGAGCGGCGTTCGATGGCGCTCGCCTATCTCGATCTCGACGATTTCAAGCTGGTCAACGATCGCTTCGGTCATCCCGAAGGCGACGCGCGGCTTCGCGAACTCGCCGACGCACTGGCGGGAGCGCTCGGCCCCGGCGACCAGATGGCGCGCACCGGCGGGGACGAATTCGTCATCGTGTTCACCGGCCACGATGGGCTGGAGCGCCCGGCCTTGGAGCGCGCGCGCGCTGCCGTGATGACCGCGCTCGCGAGGGAGCCGATGCCGATCACCTGCTCGATGGGCGCGGTCATCGTGCCTGCGGGAATGACCGCCGACGCGGGCGATCTGGTGCGCCGTGCCGACTCCGCGATGTACGAAGGCAAGCGCGCGGGCAAGGGCAAGCTTCAGGTGTTTGAACTGGGAGCGCCGGGACGCATCGCAGCCGCGGCCTGACCGGCTTGCCACGGGTTGTCGGTTCGGCCAGGCAGCCAGGATGAGCGACATCGCCTTCGCGCTCGTTCGCGCGCCCTCGTCGCAAATGGCGGATGCCGAGCTCACGCACATGGCGCGCACGCCCATTGATTTCGCGCTGGCCCGGCAGCAGCACAGCGCCTACCGCGCCGCTTTGGAAGCCGCCGGGCTGGAGGTCCGCTGCCTGCCCGCACTTATCGGCTATCCGGACTGCGCATTCGTGGAAGATGCCGTGCTCGCGCTGCCCGAAATCCTCGTCGAGTTGCGACCCGGTGCGGCGGCGCGGCGCGGCGAGGTGGCGAGCGTGATCGCTGCGGTTTCGGACGGACGCGGCGCGGCCCGGATTGAGGCCCCCGCGACGGTGGACGGCGGCGACGTGCTGCCGATCGGGCGCGAAATTTATGTGGGCCTGTCCACGCGAACGAATGCCGACGGCGTAGCCTCGCTCACCGCGATCCTGCAGCCCTTGGGTTACCGCGTGACGGCGGTGCAGGTCGCCCGATCGCTGCACTTGCGCACGGCGGTGACGGCGCTTGGCGAGGCCATCGTCCTCAACCCCGCGTGGGTCGATGCGGCCGCGTTCGGTGCGCGCGAGCGGATCGAGGCGGGGCGGGATGAGCCCTTCGGTGCAAACGTGGTGTGCGTAGGCGAAACCGCGATCGTTCAGGCCGCCGCGCCCGGCGTCCGCGCCGCGATCGAGCGCGCGGGATGGCGGACGATCGCGGTGGACATCGGCGAGTTCGCCAAGGCCGAGGCCGGGCTGACCTGCATGAGCGTGCTCGTGCCGCGCCGCGCCTAGGCCGGGCGTTCCAGCTTGCCGTAGCGCGCCTCGAACTCGGTGACGCGGCCGTCGGCGATAAGGCGCGCCTGATCGATCAGCTGGTCACGTCCGATGCGACCCGCAAACGGGCCGAGATCACCATCGACGCGCTCCGCATCGATGGGCGATAGCGCCGCCATTTCGGGCACGGTGCGCACGCCGAGTTCGGCCAGACGCTGGGCGAGCTTGTCTCCCACGCCCTTGAGCAGCCGCAGATCGCCCAAATCCGCGTAAGCGCCCGCGACCGCCATTTCGGGGATGGGGCGATCGTGATCGGCGGGCAGCGCGGTGGCGCGGCGCGCGATCAGCCGGGCGTTCTCGGTGCGCAGCCGGTCCACCTCGTCGGCAAGCGGCTTCACCTGATCGCGCCCCGCCGCCACCTCGCGCTCGAGCCGCAGCCGGTTCTGTGCGGCATCGGCCGTAATGATACGCTCGCTCACGAGCTCGGCCGCAAGCCGTTCCGCGCGCACACGCCCGCCGCCCCACAACATCCGGCCGATCAGCAGGCCGATCAGGAAGGCGGCGGCGGCGAGGGCATAAGCCTCGGGCGGAATGACAAGCATATGCGGGTCCCTCGATCTGGCGGCGATACGAACAAAGCGGCTAAGCCAAGGCGCAAGTTCCGTGGTGAAAGGCAAGCATGGCAGTGGCGATCGAGGTTCGGCGCAGCCTGCCGCCGGGCGGGCGGATCGAGCATTGGGCGGCGGCGGACGGCTGGCCGTTGCGCGTGGGCGTGTGGAGCGGGGGCGCGCGCGGCACGCTGCTGCTGCTCAACGGGCGCGGCGATTTCTTCGAGAAATATTGTGAGGCGTTCTGGCACTGGCGCGCGCGCGGCTGGGCGGTGGTGGCCCCGGACTGGCGCGGGCAGGGCGGATCGGGGCGATGGTTTCCGGACGCGCGCGCGTTCGAGACGATGGAGGGCGATCTGGCGGCGATCGCCGCGCGGGTGGGGGGGACGATGCCGGGGCCGCTGGTGGCGGTGGGGCATTCGATGGGCGGGCATCTACTGCTCAGGACGATGGCGCGGCCGGGTTTCGAGGTTGCGCGCGCGGTGCTGCTCTCGCCGATGATGGCGCTGCCCGGCCAGGCGCTGGCGCGGCCGCTCGCGTGGGGTGCGGTGCGGCTCGGCCTTGGTGCCCGGCTCGCACCCGGCCAGGCGGTGCCCTCGGCCGCCGGGCGGCTTGTGCGCGCGGCCCGGCTTACGTCGGACCCCGACCGGCAGACCGATGAGGACTGGTGGCTGGCGCGCCATCCCGAACTGGAAAGCGGCGGCGCGACTTGGGGCTGGCTCGATGCGGCGCTACGCTCGATCGCGACGCTGGGCGGGGGCGGGCAAATGGCAGCGGCGGCGCAGGTGCGCGCGGTGCTTGCGGCGGACGACCGCGTGGTGGACAGCCGTGCGGCGGCCGAAATCCTGGCACGGCGGCTGGGTGCGGGCGGCGTGCTCGCGATGCTGCCCGGCGAGCATGAACTGCTGCGCGAGCGCGACGCCACGCGCGCGGCGCTATACGCGGCGATCGATCCCTTTCTGGAGCAGGCATGAGCGAGCGTTTCGATATCGCGATCGTCGG
Source organism: Sphingomonadales bacterium (assembly GCA_038326295.1). GTDB lineage: Bacteria > Pseudomonadota > Alphaproteobacteria > Sphingomonadales > Sphingomonadaceae > JAVVHE01. The sequence goes on along the minus strand of JBBQJX010000114.1, from coordinate 1,994 downwards.
CGCGGGCATGGCGGGCGCGAGCATTGCCTATTTCCTCGAGCCGGGCACGCGCGCGGTCCTGATCGAGGGCGAGAGCGCGCCGGGGTATCATACCACCGGGCGCTCGGCGGCGTTTTACTCGGAAACCTATGGCGGGCCAGAGGTGCAGCCGCTCTCGAGCGCATCGATCGCGTTCCTCACCGCGCCACCGCCGGGCTTCACCGAAGTCCCGCTACTCGGCCCACGCGGCGGGCTGCATATCGCGCGCGCCGGGTGCGAGGCGGCGCTCGACCGGATCGAGGCCGATTTCGCGGGGACGGGGGTGCGGATCGAGCGCGTGCGCGCGCAGGACCATGCGGCCGGGTTGCTGATGCCGGAATGGGCGGGCGCGGCACTGTGGGAGACCGACTGCTTCGACATGGATGTGGGCGAAATGCACCGCAGCTTCCTCGCGGGCGCGCGCGCACACGGCGTGCGGCTGCTGACCGACGCGCGGGTGGACGGGATCGAGCGTGTGGCGGGGGGCGAATGGCGCATCGCGACGCGTGCCGGGCCGATCGAGGCCGTCACCCTCGTCAACGCAGCAGGCGCCTGGGCGGACAGCGTCGCCACGATGGCGGGTGCTGCGGCGCTCGGCATCGCGCCGCTGCGCCGCACCGTGGCGCAGGTGGAAACCGCCCCCGCTCCGCCGCGCGATCTGCCGCTGGTGATGGATGCGAACGGCGAATTCTATTTCAAACCCGAAGGCGCGCGGCTGTGGGTGAGCCCGCACGACGAGGTGCCCGATGTCGCGGGCGATACGCAGCCCGACGAGATGGATGTCGCCATCGCGATCGACCGTCTGGAGACCGCGACGGTGATGCACGTGAAACGGCTCGACCGTGCATGGGCAGGCTTGCGCTGCTTCGCCCCGGATCGCGCGCCGGTCTATGGGTGGGATGTGGCCGTGCCCGGCTTTTTCTGGTGCGCGGGGCAAGGCGGCTTCGGCATCCAGACCGCGCCTGCGGCGGGGATGCTGACTGCCGCGCTGGCGCAACGACGCTCGGTGCCCGGGCAACTGGCGATGTTTGAAATCGATGCGTCGCGCTATGGTCCCGGGAGATTCGCCAAGTGTGCGACCCGATCGCCGCTCGCGCGTTGAAGCCGCCGTTCCACCAATTCTTTGGAGAAAAATTATGGATAGCACCACCAATCGCGTCGAAGGCTCGGTGAACGAGTTCGGCGGCCGTGTCGAAACCGCGTTCGGCGACCTGACCGGCGATACGAAGACGCAGGCGCAGGGCGGTTACGATCAGGCCAAGGGTGCGGCGCAGAACGCGTTCGGGCAGGCGCAGGATGCCGTCAAGGGCGCGTGGGCGAACGCGCCGGGCAGCGTCAAGGATGCCGCCGCCAAGGTGCAGGACGCCGCGCAGGGCGCGTTCCGACAGGCGGGCGACGCGGCGCGCGATGCATACGACCGCGCGCCCGAGAGCGTGAAGCAGGGCGCGGACAAGGCGATCGGCGCGGCCAAGCGCAACCCGCTGATCACGGTCGCGCTGATCGGCGTCGCCGCATCGGCGATCAGTCATCTGCTGTGGGGCGGCAAGGGCCGCGACCGCGCGTAAGCCCGTCTGACCGGTCCTTCCGCGCAAGCGCGGGAGGACAGGTTGCCACGCTTGGTCCGAGCGGTCCGGGCGTGTACGGCGGCGCGTAGTGAACGACGTGCGCGCCTTTTTCACCCAAGTTCCGGTCTTCATCTGGCCCGCGCTTGCCTTCGTGCTCTGGCGAGCGATGCGCTATGCGCGGCCGCGCGTGGCGCGCGTGGGCAGCCTTTGGATCGCCCCGGCGATCATCGGCGTGCTCAGCCTAGCCACCATCTTCCGGATCGGGACCACTGCGGCTGCGCCGCTCGCGTGGACCGCCGCCTACGCCGGGGGATTCGCGCTCGGCTGGATCACGCTCCACCGGCTGAGCATCGGCGCGGACCATGCCAACCGCCGCATCACGCTGCCCGCCGACTGGAGTTTCCCGCCGTT
>JBBQJX010000113.1:0-6371 GCA_038326295.1 Sphingomonadales bacterium | reverse complement strand
GATTGCGCTCGAGGAGCTTGGCCTGGCTTACGAGGTCCGCAACCTTGATCTTACCAAGGGCGAGCAGAAGACCCCCGATTTTCTCGCGATCAACCCCAATGGCCGCAGCCCCGCGATCGAGGACGATGGCATCCCCGTTTTCGAGAGCGGGGCGATCCTGATCCATCTCGCCGAAAAGACCGGCAAGCTGCTGCCCACCTCGGGCCGGGGCCGCGCCGATGTCCTCGGCTGGCTGATGTTCCAGATGGGCGGGGTCGGTCCGATGATGGGGCAGGCGAACGTCTTCAGCCGCTATTTCCCCGAGAAAATCCAGCCCGCGATCGATCGCTACCAGCGCGAATGCCGCCGCCTGTTCGAGGTGCTCGACCGGCAGCTGGGCGGCCGGGAGTGGCTCGCGGGCGAATATAGCATCGCGGACATCGCCAACTGGTCGTGGGTTCACACGCATGAATGGTCGGGCGTCGACATCACGGGCCTCGATCACCTCACCCGCTGGATCGAGGCGTGCCGCGCGCGTCCCGCCGTCCAGCGCGGGCGTGCCGTCCCCGGCAAGCGCGAGGCAACCGACGAAGAACGCGCCGCCGCCGCCGCCAAGCTGCTCGCCTGATGCCCACGCTCGTCCAGGACATCGCCGCCTTCACCGCCGAGCGCCCCTGGGGCGCGCGCGATCTGGGCGACATCGAGGGGGCGAGCGTCCGCCTGCACTGGACCGATCGCGCCTACGTCTGGCATGTCAACGATGGCCGCGAGGTCTTCGTTGTCCTCGATGGCCATGTCCGCATGCGCTGGCGCGAGTGCGGAATCGAACAGGAACGAATGCTCGGCCCCTCGGACATCTTCGTCGCCGAAGTCGGCGAGGAGCACATCGCCGAACCGCAGGGCGAGGCGCGCATCCTTGTCATCGAACGGCGGGGTTCGATCTGAGCGCGCCACAGATCGAGGTGCGCGTGCTCGATCCGCGCCTGCACCAATGGGGCCTGCCCGCTTACCAGTCGGACTGGGCGGCGGGCATCGATCTCAGGGCCTGCATCGCCGAACCGCTCATTCTCCACCCCGGCACCGCCGCGATCCTCATTCCCACCGGCCTCGCGCTCGGCATGGATCGGCCCGACATGGTCGGCTTTGCCCTTCCCCGCTCGGGCCTGGGTCACCGCCACGGCCTGATACTGGGCCAGTCGGTCGGCACGATCGATCCGGACTACCGGGGCGAAATCTTCCTATCCGCGTGGCTGCGGCCGGAAATGCCCGCCTACACGGTTCAGCCCGGCGATCGCATCGCGCAGCTGGTGTTCGTGCCGATCCTGCGCCCCACCTTCGCGCTCGTCGATGCCTTCGGCACCGAGACCCAAAGGGGCGCGGGCGGCTTCGGGTCCACCGGGACCGGCTAACGCCGATGTCGGCATATTCACCCGTCGCTCACCCCGCGCGTCGGCTATATGTTCGGTCAGCGCACGTCCGCGCGGGGAGAAACACGTGAAAATCATAACTGCGCTTGCCGCCGCAGCTCTGGTGCTGTTCGCCGGAACCACCGCTGACGCCGCACGCGGTACCCGTGCCCATCGCGCCGGCGGCCATCATGGCGGCCGCAACGGTGGCCACGGTCTGCACAGCGCCAAGGCACAAACCTTCAAGCTCGGCACGCACGGCAATCTGCACGCGATCGGGGGCGGTCACAGCAACGGACATCGCGGGCGTGGCGGCAGCCGCCATGGGGGGCGGCACCGCTAGGCGTACCTCCCGCCGTGCTCAGTCCATCAGCTGGCCGCCATTGATGCTGAGCGTCGTCCCCGTGATCCAGCCCGCCTCCTCGGCGGTGAGGAAAGCAACGCCGCGCGCCACGTCCTCGGCGGTGCCAAGCCGCCCCACGGGAATCCCCGCCGCGATCTTGTCGAGTACGTCCTGCGGCATGGCGGCGACCATCTCGGTCCCGATATAGCCCGGCGCGACGGCGTTCACCGTCACGCCCGCCTTGGCACCCTCCTGCGCGAGCGCCTTTGTGAAGCCGATCATCCCCGCCTTGGCGGCCGAGTAATTCGCCTGCCCGAACTGGCCCTTCTGCCCGTTGATCGAGCTGATATTGACGATCCGCCCCCACTTGCGCGCGCGCATCCCCGGGAACACCGCCTTGCACAGGTGGAAGAGGCTGTTGAGGTTCACCTCGATCACCTCGCGCCACATCGCGTCGGTCATCTTGAGGAAGCTGCCATCGCGCGTGATCCCCGCGTTGTTCACAAGGATGTCCACCGGACCCAGCTCCGCCTCGATCCGTTTCAGCCCCTCATCGCACGCGGCCGCGTCCGAGACGTCCCATTTGTAGGTGGCAATGCCCGTTGCGGCGGTGAAGGCGGCGGCACGCTCTTCGTTGCCCGCATAGTTCGCTGCCACCGTCGCGCCCTGCGCCTTCAACGCAAGGCTGATCGCCTCGCCGATCCCGCGCGATCCGCCCGTCACCAATGCCACTCGTGCCATGTCTCGCTCCCATTCGCGGTCTGGTGCCGCACCGTGGACGTTAGTGCGACAACTCCACCCACCCGGCAAGCTCGCGCACGATCAGGCGGCGCAACAATGCGATTCCGCCCGCGCTATCATTGAGGCAGGGCAGGTATGCAAAATCGGTGCCGCCCGCCGCCACGAACGTCTCGCGCCCGCGAATCTGCCATTCCTCCAGCGTCTCGAGGCAATCCGCGCTGAACCCGGGCGCGATCATCGCGATGCGCTTGATCCCCTCGCCCGGCATCGCCTCCAGCACGCCTTCGGTATAGGGCTTGAGCCACTCCTGCGCGCCGAACCGCGACTGGAAACTGACGCGCACCTCGCGCCCCAGCCGTTCGCCGAGCAGCCGCGCGGTCTTGCGGCAGTGGCAATGATAGGGATCGCCCTTGTCGAGCGTCGGGCGCGGCATGCCGTGGAACGAGGCGAGGATCGCATCGGGCTCGAAGGCCAGCCCCGCCAGCCCCGCCTCCACGCTCGCGGCGAGCGCGTCGATATAAGCCGGATCGTCATAGTAGGGCGGCAAGGTCCGGATCGCGGGTTGCCAGCGCAGTTTGGCCAATGCGGCGAACGCGGCATCGTTCGCGGTCGCGGTCGTCGCGGCGCAATATTGGGGATACAGCGGCGCGATCAGAATGCGCGCGCAGCCCAGATTGTGCAGATGCGCGATCTCGGCGGCGATGCTCGGGTGGCCATAGCGCATTGCCCACGCCACCTCGACACCCGGTCCGAACACCCCGCGCAACGCGGCCCCCTGCGCGCGCGTGATCGCGCGAAGCGGACTGTCGTCAGCCGCATGATCCCAAACGCTTGCGTAAAGCGCGGCCGATTTGGCGGGCCGCTTGCGCAGCACGAAGAGCTTCAGGATCGGCTGCCACAGCAGGCGCGGCAGCTCCACCACGCGCGGGTCGCTCAGGAACTCCTTGAGATAGCGGCGGACAGCCTGCGCAGTCGGCTCGTCGGGTGTCCCCAGATTGACGATGAGCACACCCACTTTGGGCACCGGCACGGACGGATGATCGGCGGGGATCGGATTCACCCGCTGTCCTTCGGGCAAAGCGGGCACCTAGCCAAGCGCCAGCGGCAAATCGCGCAGCCTTTTGCCCGTCGACGCCGCGATCGCATTGGCCAGCGCGGGCGCGATGCACGGCACCCCCGCCTCGCCCACCCCGCCAAGCGGGTGCGCCGGGTTGGTCAGGATCACGGTCTCGATTTCGGGCGTGTCGGCCAGCCCGAGCAGCGGCTGTGCATCGAAATTGCGCTCCACCGCCCAGCCGCGCCTGTACGTCTCGCGCTGGCCCACCGCCGCGCTCAGGCCCCAGATCGCCCCGCCTTCCATTTGCTGGCGCACGCCGTCTGGATTGATCGCCCGGCCGCAGTCAATGGCGACCGTGACGCGCGCCGACCTTGTCTCGCCTTCGCGCAGTTCCACCACCTGCGCCACGATCGATCCGAACGCCTCGTGCAGCGCCATGCCCATGCCGGGCGAATAGTTGGCCGCCTCGCCCGCCGCGCGCAGCACGGCCGCATGACGCGGCGCGCCCGCCAGCAGCCCCAGCCGGAACGCCATGGGATCCTTGCCCGCCGCCTTGGCCAGCTCGTCCACGAAACACTCGTTGAAGAATGCGGTGAAGCTGTTGCCAACGGATCGCCACCAGCCGGTGGGCACCGTGCACGCGATCACCACCGGCTCGGCCGCGTAATCGCCGACCGCGTAGGGCACCGCGCCCGCACCGTCGATTGCCGCCGCGTCCGGCCCGTCGTCGGCGCCGAAGCCCATGGTGCGCACGCTGAACGGCCCACTCGTCTGCGGTGCGGCGATGCGCGAACGCCAGCTCTCGATCGCGCCGCCCGGCGTCAGGCGCGCCATCATGCGCGCCGCCGCCGTCGTGCGCGGAAAGCTGTTGCCCATATCCTCCTCGCGCGACCAGATCAGCTGCACGGGCCTGCCCACCGCGCGCGCGGTCAGCGCCGCCTGCGCGGCGGCATCGCTCTCCAGCTTGCGACCGAAGCCGCCGCCGATCAGCGTGGGATAGACGGTGACCGTCCCCTCCCCCACGCCCAGCGCCCTGGCCACCGCGTATGCCGTGAGCCGCGTCGTCTGCGTGGGTGTCCACACCTCCACCCCGCCAGCACCGATCCGCACCGTCGCGGTCATCGTCTCCATCGCGGCGTGAGGCACGAAGGGCACGGTGTAGCGCGCCTCCACCAGCCTGCCCGAGCCGGGCGGCGGAGGCATCGAGTCCAGCGCCGCGTGCAGCCGCCGCGCGATCGTGTCACTATCTGCGGCATCCGCCACCGCAGGCCAATCCAGCACCAGCGCCTTGACCGCGCGGTTCGCCGCCCACCACGTCTCGCCCATCGCCGCCGCCCAGCCCGGGCCGAACACGACGCCCGGGGGTGCGGACCCGCGCGGGGGTGCGCTACCGCCCGCCGGTCCGTGCCGAATCGCGGCGAACACCATGCCGGGCAAGCGCACGTCCGCGCCGAACTTCGCCGATCCATCGACCTTTGAGGGAATATCGAGCCGCAGCGCCACACGCCCCAGCGCCGCCGTCGGCCGCAGCCTGGGCTCGGCATCGGGCGTCTCCCGCGCCGCGTCCGCCGCCAGATCGGCGAAGCGCAAGCGGTTGGCACCGTTGGTCACGAAGCCGTCCCGCGTCTCGCACCCCGCCACGTCGACGCCCCAGCGACGCGCCGCCGCCTTGCACAGCATCGTGCGCGCCGCCGCACCCGCCAGCCGCATCGGTCCCTCGAAGGCGCGCACGCTTGTCGAGCCGCCGGTCATCTGCCCATCCAGCCGCTCGACCAGATGCCCCGCCGTCCAGCGCCCGATGCCGTGGAGCGCGCGCGGCAGACCCGCTTCCAGCCCCTCGGCGAGCAGCCGGTTGGCATAGACCGGCGCGAGCGGCGCGGGTTCGACGCTCACCGTCTGCCAATCCGCGCCCAGCTCGTCGGCCAGCAGCTGCGCGAGCGCGGTGTGGATGCCTTGTCCCATCTCCGCCTGTGGGCCGATCACGATCACGCGCCCATCGTGCCCGATCTTCAGCCATGCGTTGACGATGCTCTCGCCCGGCACGATCGCAAGGTTGGCGGTCTCCGATCGCGGCCACGCCAGCCAGCCCAGCACCAGCCCCACGCCGGTTCCCCCGCCGATCAGCAGCGTGCGGCGGGCAATCTTCCACGGCGAGGGACGATCTTTCATCGCCATATCCTAGCTCGCCCCGCCTCAAACGAAAACGGGAGGCCCCGATGGACCTCCCGTGTGGTGCTGCCCGAAGGTGGCCGGATCGCTTCGGGCTTATGCCGCGCGACGACGTGCCGCGAAGCCGAGCAGGCCGAGCCCCGCGAGCAGAACCGCTGTGGTGCCCGCTTCGGGAACCGAGCTCGCGCCCAGGATGTCGAGCGCGAAGTGGCCGTCGCGCTGGCTGCCCGAGAAATCCACGAAGCCGTTGCGGAAGTGCGGCTGACCGTCAAATCCGAACGCGCCGCCGAGTTGACCCGGGCCGCCATTGTTCGACTGCGAGAGGAACACCGTATAGGTGCCCGCGTCGAGCGTTGCGATCCATGCGGCGTCATACGCGTTGCCGGTCACCGGATCGATCGCGCTGTCAGCGCCATCATCGTTGAGCGCGATGTTGAGGCCCGACGGATCGTAGATCGAGAGGAAGCTGTCGAAACCGCCGCGCGCGATGATCGCGCCCGCAGCGTTGACTCCGCCGGCATAGCCGAGGCTCCGGACAGTGACGGTACCCGGCGCGTCGAGCGTAAAGGTGCGGCTGAAGGTCTGGTTGTCGAGGCCGAAGGTGCCCGTGAAAGACGCGGCGTGCACCGAGGCAGTCGTCGCGACGAGCGCGGCGGCGAGGAGGGCGATGGTACGG
>JBBQJX010000112.1:0-6441 GCA_038326295.1 Sphingomonadales bacterium | reverse complement strand
TGGCCCCCATCACCGCTTCGAGCATCCGGTACTGGAAGCTCTGGAAACCTGAACTCGTCCCCAGATGTGGGCGGACCGCGCTGTAATCCGATGGCGTCATCGTGGCGAGCACGTTCCACCCCTGGATCATCTGCTCCTGCGCGCGCGCCACGCGGCTCAGCATCTTGAACGCGGGGCGCAGATCGTCGGCGGCGATCGCCGATCGCGCGCTGTCCAGCTCGGCCAGGATCAGCTTGAGCCAAAGTTCGCTCGTCTGGTGGATGATGATGAACAGCAGCTCGTCGGGCGCATCGCTGCGCGTGTGCTGCGCGCCCAGCAGTCGTCCAAGATCGAGGTAGCGCTCGTACGTGATCTCATCGGAGGCCATGGCCCCAGCGCTACGCTGCGGGAGGGGAGGGGGGCAAGCCGGAACCCGCACTCTTCGCCCGGGAGCGCCGACAAGCGAATCGCTCAGGCGCTCCCCGCCGCCGCGCGCAGCCGCGCGTGCATCTCGCTGACGAGTGCGCGGATCGGGGGCGGGAGATCGATCTTTTTCGCCTTGCGCGCGCCGCCCGCGCGCGGGTGCGCGATCATGCGCGGTTCGGCCGCGATGCCGAGGAAGGCTGCGATGCGCGCGATCGCGGCTGCGGGGTCTGCGACGAGCGCGTCGTAATCCACCGCCATCGCGCGCGGATCGCGATCGAGCGCCTGATCGAAAAACAGCTGGTTGCGGTACCAATAGAAAAGCGCGCGCGTGGCGTCGATGGCGATCGATGGGTCGTACACCGCGCGCAGCGTCGCCAGCGTGCCCGCGCTCATGCCGCGCCCGTGCCAGCCTGCGGTGGCGGGATCGACGAGGATTTCGTCCATCTTGCTACGGCCGTTCGGCCACGAGACGCGGTTGGACGCGATCACAGCGTCGGGCGCGCGGAACACCCACAACAGTTTGGCGGGGGCGAAACGATCCATCAGCGCGCGGACGCGCTCGCTCTCGTGCAGCGCCTTGATCGCGAATACCGGTCGGCGTGCGCGCGCGATCAGCGCCTCGATCACCCCGGCGTCGCGCATCATGTAATTGTCGTACGCGCGCGGATCGCGCTCGTGCACCACGTCGGCCGCGCGGCTCGCTTCGAGCACCTCCATGACCATATTGGTGCCCGATCGCTGGACGCCCGCGACGAATACCACCCGGGGTGGGCCGTCGCGGCGCGGGCCCAACAGCTTGGACGCGAGGAACGCCCGCCTCTCAACCTTCTCCAGCACGCGGCCGAGCACGTCCGTTCCCGTCATCAAACCATCTTCTCGGCCGTTTGCGCGAGTGCCTTAGGCGATCGTCCGGCGGGGGGGAACCCTGCGGCTAAGTCAGCCGCGCGCGGGGGCGCTGGATGCCCTGCACCTGTCCCACCGCCGACCGTCAGCTGCGAGAACTGGCTCCATAATGGAGGAAGTGTTCCGGTGCTTCGACGCGCCAACCGTCAACGATGGTTATGCAGACGACCCGCGCCTCGCACGATATTCCTGCTTTCATGCCCGGCTGGCTGGATATTCTGGCCTTGGACGAGGGCGATCCGATGAACGGCCTGGTGCGCGCCGAGCAGTTGAAACAGCTCGGCCGCGCGATGCCTTTTTCGGCGGCGGCCGTGCTCCTGCTCGGGCTGACGCTTGCAGTCATATTCCGCCATTCGGCAGCCTTTCCCGTCCTGGTGGTCTGGCTCGGCGTTCTTGCCGCCGCAGTCGCCTTCGGTCTGCACAAGGTGAGGCTGCGCCGGGCCGCCAACCCGGACAGCGTTCCCGCGCGCACGATCTGGCTTAGCGCCGCGCGCGCGCTGTGTGTGGGCTCGATGTGGGCGGCGCTGTTCCCGCTGCTGATCGGCTTTGCCGATCCGCAAAGCCGCGCGGTGATGAGTGGGCTGCACATCGCAATGATCAGCGCGGGGGCGTTCGCGTTTGCCGCCGTGCCGCTCGCGGCGCTGCTGTTCGCGGGGGTGCTCGTCGTTTCGCTGATCGGCATGATGGTGGCCTTGGGTGCATCGTGGAGCAGCTTCGTGCTGATCGCTATCGTCAGCGCGCTCGTGGCGCGCGGCGTGATCGCGCACGCGCGCGCCATCGTCGTGCATGTTCACGCGCACGAACGGCTGCGCGCGCGGGGCGAAATGATCGCCACCTTGCTCGATGAATATGAAACCGCAGGCGCGGACTGGCTCTGGGAGACCGATGCGTGCGGGTTGTGCACGCATCTCTCGCCCAAATTCGCCGAGGTGATCGGCCGACCGGCCGCCGAGATCGTCGGGCACCCGCTCTTCGATCCCCAGCGTTCGCAGGCGCGCAACAAGGAGGAACTGGCCCGTGCCATCGGCCTAAAGCAACGCTTCCGCCATATCCAGGTCGGCCCGGTGGTCGGCGAAGAGCAACGCTGGTGGAGCCTGAGCGGCACACCGCGCTTCGATCTGCTCGGCCAGTTCGCCGGCTTCAGTGGCATCGGCTCGGACGTGACCGAACAGCGCCGCGCGCGCGAGCAGATCGAGCGCATGGCCACCTCGGACAGTCTCACCGGTCTCGCCAATCGCACCGCGATCCGCAGCCACATCCAGGCCGCGCTCGATGCGGTGTCCGGTGGCGGGAGCGGCGGCTGCGCGGTGATGATGATCGATCTCGATCGCTTCAAGGGCGTGAACGATACGCTCGGCCACAGTGTGGGAGATGAACTTCTACGCGAGGTTGCGCGCCGTCTCGAGGGCGATCTGCGCCACGGCGGCGCGGTCTCGCGGCTGGGCGGGGACGAATTCGCGGTGGTGCTGTCGGGCGTCAATGCGTCCGCCGCGCGCGGAGTCGGCGCGCGCCTGGTGGAGACCCTGTCCGAACCCTATTCGATCCGCGGCAGCGCGATCCGGATCGGGGCGAGCATCGGTATCGCGATGGGCGTCGCCGACGGGGCCACGGTCGACGATATCCTGCGTGCCGCCGATCTCGCGCTCTACCGCGCCAAGGACGACGGGCGCGGCGTGGTGCGGCTCTACGAACCGGCGCTGCACCACGATGCCGAAGAACGCCGCGCGCTCGAACTGGCGCTGCGGCTCGCTATGCTGGAGAACCAGCTCAGCCTGATGTTCCAGCCGATCATCGATCTGGGCGACGGCGCGGTGGTCGGCTTCGAAGCGCTGCTGCGCTGGAAGCATCCCACGCTCGGCCAGGTCTCCCCCGCGAGGTTCATCCCTATCGCCGAGGACCTCGGACTTATGGACACGATCGGCGAATGGGTGATCCGCACGGCGTGCGCGTGGGCCGCGCGCTGGCCGACCAATATCGGGATATCGGTCAATCTGTCGCCGAGCCAGCTCGTCAACGCGCGCCTGCCCAACGTCGTGCTCAGTGCGCTCGCCACCAACGGCATCTCGCCCGGACGGCTCGAACTCGAAGTCACCGAGAACATCTTTTTGAACGAGGACGGGGGCACGCGCGGTGCGCTCGACGCGCTGGCGCGGCTTGGAGTGCGCATCGGGCTCGACGATTTCGGAACGGGCTATTCGAGTCTGGGGTATCTGCGCACGACGGTGTTCGACACGATCAAGATCGATCGTTGCTTCGTCCGCGAGGCGGTGGACGCAAACAGCCAGTCCGCCGCGATCGTTCGCCACATCGTCGGGCTAGCCGCGAGCCTGGGCATGGAAACCGTGGCCGAGGGCGCGGAGACCGTCGAGGAGCTGAACGCGGTCAAAGCGCTCGGCTGTGGGCGGGTGCAGGGCTATTTCACGGGCCGGCCCATGTTGGCCGAAGACGCAACCGCGCTCGTCGCGCCCGCCCGGCGCGAGGCGCGCGCGGCCTGAGCCGTCAATACAGCATCGTCTGCCGCCTGAAAATTGGCGTCTCCGATCCGACGTGCCGTCAACCGTCCGGCGGGCGCTGGAATTCCGCCGCACGTTCTCATCGCCCGCCGGGCCATTCGGGCCGGCGTCGATTGGCACGGGCCTTGCTGTGAAGGGGGGAGACATCCCGTCGCAACCACAGGAGGTATCCATGAACACCACGCTCATCGCCGCGCTGACATCGATCGGCCTTGCCCTTCCGGCATCCGCGCTGACCACCGTCTATACCGATCGCGCCGCCTTCGCCGCCGCTGCGGGGGTCACCAGCACCATCGATTTCAACAATCTTGCCGGTCCCGGATCGTTCTTCAACTACAATGGCGGCGCGCTTCGCGCGTCGGGTGTCCGCTTCACCAGCAACGCAACGCTTTTCGCGGTCGGCGCGGGCTGGTACGGCACCAACTATGCGGACGGCGCATATCTGGCGACCGCCTTTGCCTCCACCGACATTCTCCGCGCCACGCTGCCGCTCGTAACGGCGGTCGGGTTCGATTTCGGCAGCCTGTTCGGTAGCGGCACCACCGCGAACATCCTGCTCTCCGATGGTACCACCGTCAGCGCAATATCGGCTGGCTCGATCCGGCCGCTCGCCGATTTCGGCTTCATCGGTTTCACCTCGTCGATCCCGCTCACCTCGATCGAGATCGCCCTGCCCGACGCGCCCGACTACAGTGCGATCGACAATTTCACGTTTTCGCGCACGGGTGTCGCGCCGGTATCGGAACCCGCCGCGATCGCGCTGGCGGGGGGCGGCCTTGCCTTGATCGCGCTCTCGCGGCGCCGCAGATCGGTCTGACCCTGCTAAGCGGTCGGGAGCAGGTCTCCGGGCCGGGTCGGACGACGCTCCGGCAATTGCGGGCGGCGCGGATGCTCCTACATCCGCAACGCCAGCTTTCACCGGAGTCAAACTTCCCCCCATGTCCGAACAACCCGTCTGGCACGGAACGACGATTCTTTCCGTGCGCAAAGGCAACAAGGTCGTCGTCGCGGGCGACGGCCAGATCACGCTGGGCGCGACCGTTATCAAGGGTAACGCGAAGAAGGTCCGACGGCTCGGCAAGGACCAGGCCGTGGTCGCAGGTTTCGCGGGTGCGACTGCGGACGCGCTGACCCTGTTCGATCGCCTCGAAGCCAAACTCGAAAAACATCCGGGCCAGCTCACCCGCGCGGCGGTCGAATTGGCGAAAGACTGGCGCATGGATCGGTACCTGCGTCGTCTGGAGGCCAGCCTGATCGTGGCGGACGCGAACGCCAGCTTCGTCATCACCGGCGTGGGGGACGTGCTCGAACCCCAGGGCGGCGTCACCGCCATCGGATCGGGAGGGAATTATGCGCTGGCGGCGGCGCGCGCGCTCTACGATCTCGATCTTGATGCGGAGGAGATCGGTTGGCGCGCAATGAAGATCGCGGCCGAAGTCTGTATCTACACCAACGAAAACGTCACCATGGAAGTCGTCACGATATGAGCGCCAGCGTCCACCCGCTTCCTACCGCCGCTCCTGAAGATCCGCCCGTCACGCTCACCCCGCGCGCGGTGGTGGCCGCGCTCGATCGCCACATCGTCGGCCAGCAGGATGCCAAGCGCGCGGTCGCGGTCGCCCTGCGCAACCGCTGGCGGCGTCAGCAGCTCGGCCCCGATCTGCGCGACGAGGTCAGTCCCAAAAACATCCTGATGATCGGCCCCACGGGTGTGGGCAAGACCGAGATCAGTCGCCGTCTGGCCAAGCTCGCCGATGCGCCCTTCATCAAGATCGAGGCGACCAAGTTTACCGAAGTCGGCTATGTCGGCCGCGACGTGGACAGCATCATCCGCGATCTGGTCGAGGAAGCGATCCGCCTCGTGCGCGAGACCAAGCGTGCTGCCGTGCGTCCGGCCGCCGAAGAATCCGCCGAGAAGCGCCTGCTGGACGCGCTGGTCGGCAAGGACGCGTCTGAGGCCACGCGCGCCGCCTTCCGCGAACGCTTCAAGTCGGGCGCGCTCGACGATCGCGAGATCGAGATCGAGGTGGAGGAAGCCTCCAACCCGCTGCAGGGGCTGGACATCCCCGGCATGCAGCCCGGGCAGGTTGGCATGATCAACCTCGGCGATATGCTCGGCAAGGCGATGGGCCCGCGTACCAAGCGCCGCAAGATGGGCGTCCCCGCTGCGTGGAAGGCGCTGGTGAACGAGGAGGCGGACAAGCGCCTCGATCAGGACGAAATCGTCCGGCAGGCGGTCGAATCCACCGAGCAGAACGGCATCGTGTTCCTTGATGAAATCGACAAGATCGCGGTCAGCGACGTGCGCGGCGGCAGCGTCTCGCGCGAGGGCGTCCAGCGCGATCTGCTCCCGCTGATCGAGGGCACCACGGTGGCCACCAAGTACGGACCCGTGAAGTCGGACCACATCCTCTTCATCGCATCGGGCGCGTTCCACGTCGCCAAGCCTGCCGATCTGCTGCCCGAACTCCAGGGCCGCCTGCCGATCCGCGTGGAATTGCAGGCGCTTAGCGTGGAAGACTTCCGGCGCATTCTCTGCGACACCGAAGCCAGCCTGATCCGCCAATATACCGCGCTGATCGGCACCGAAGGCGTCACGCTGACCTTCACCGACGACGGC
>JBBQJX010000111.1:0-6455 GCA_038326295.1 Sphingomonadales bacterium | reverse complement strand
AAGACCGAGTTGACGATCGGGCGGCCATATTCGGTGCCCTTCATATACTCGGCATCGAGGTGGAGCTGCGCGGGGTTGTGCGTGAGCGTAGTCACCAGCAGATTGTCCGTCTCGGTCACGGTACGGCGGATGGCGTGATCGAAGTGCTGGCCGATGACGAGTTCGTCGAACCATAGGCCGGGCATGGGCAGCTCCTTCACGGCTGCGTTTAGCAGGCGGGCGGCGGAGCGGAAGGGCGCATGGTCGCGTGTCTGGCGCGTGCGGCGCGCGGGCGCTACGTCGATGGGCATGAACGAACCGAGCGATACGATCATTGTGGGCGGCGGACTTGTGGGGGCGACGATGGCGCTCGCGCTCGCGGCGCACGGGCTTTCGAGCATCGTGATCGACCGCACGGACCTGGGCGCGACACGCACGCTGGGATTCGACGGGCGGGTGTCTGCCATTGCAAGCGCTTCGGCGCGGATGTTCCGTGCGATCGGGCTCGGCGGCGCGCTGGAGCAGGGCTGCGCCATCGGCGAAATCCGCGTGACCGACGGGCTCTCCCCGCTGAACCTGCATTTCGACGCGCGCGAGGCGGATAGCGGGCCTTTGGGGTGGATGGTTGAGAACCATGTGCTGCGCGGCGCGGTGCTGGATGCGATCGCCGCGCAGCCGCTGATCCGGCTGCTGGCACCCGCCAACGTGGAGGTGGTGGACCGCGCGGAGGCAATCGTGCGCGTGGGGACGAGCGCGGGCGAGGTTCGCGCGCCGCTGCTGATCGCGGCGGACGGCAAACATTCGCCGCTGCGGCGCGCGGCGGGGATCCGGCAGGCGCAGTGGGATTACCCCGCGACCGCGATCGTCACCACGCTGGGTCACGAGGAACCGCACGGCAAAATCGCGTTCGAGCTGTTCTTCCCGACCGGGCCGTTCGCGATCCTGCCGATGCTGGATGGCGCCGACGGGCGACATCGTTCGGCGGTGGTGTGGACGGTGCCGGCGCGCGAGGCGGAAGGGTGGCTGGCGCTGACGCCCGCCGCACTGGCGCGCGAGATGGCGAAGCGGATGGACGGGTTCCTCGGTGCTCTCGAGGTGCTGACGCCGATCTCGAGCTATCCGCTGAGGATGCAGCACGCGCAGGCGCTGGTGGCGCATCGGCTGGCGCTGGTTGGCGACGCGGGGCATGCGATCCACCCGATTGCGGGGCAGGGGCTGAACCTCGGGCTGCGCGACGTGGCGGCGCTGACGCAGGTGCTGGTGGAGGGGGCGCGGCTCGGCCTCGATATCGGAAGCGTCGAGGTGCTGGCGAAATATCAGCGGTGGCGGCGGCTCGACGTGGGCGCGATCGTGATGGCGACCGATGGGCTAAGCCGGTTCTTCGGGGTGCCAGGGCTTGCGGCGGCGGCGGTGCGGCGGCTGGGGCTGGCGGCGGTTGACCGGCTGCCCAGGCTGAAGCGCGGATTCATGGACGAGGCGCGCGGCGAGGCGGGGGCGTTGCCCGCGCTGCTGCGCGGCGAGCTGGCCTAACGCGCGATCCAGGTCAGGATGGCTTCCTCGGGCGCGCTGAAGGATGAGCGGCGACCGGGGTATTTCGCGGGATCATCGCCGAGGCCGGTGATGAGGTAAACATAGACCCGGCCGCGCGCGCGATCGATCCAGAGGCCGCCGAGCAGGCCGTAAGCCTCGCCCAGATGGCCTGCCCAGGCGACGGTGCGGCCCTCGACCGGCTGGTCGCGCGCGCCAGCTTCGCCCGAGAGCAATTGCGGGCCGGACGCGTAGAGGCGCATCAGGCCGTTATAGGCATCACCGGTGGGCTGGCCGGTATCGCGCCAGACTGGCGCGAGCATGGCCTCAATGGTGGCGGGCTCGAGCAGGCGGATGCCATCCACTACGCCCCGGTTGAGGATAAGGCGGCCGATGGTGGCGAGGCCGATCGCGGAGATGCGCAGGCCGCCCTGCGGCGAGAAGAGCGTGCCGTTGGTGCCCGGCACATAGGCGGCGAGATCGCAGGCCGTGGCCAGCCCGCGCACCGGGCAGGGGGGCGCGACGCCGTGGAGATCGTCGACCTGCGCGATCCAAGGGCCGGACGGGTTCCACGCGGTCTCGTCCGCGCCGCGCCGGTAGAGGACGGCAGCGGCGCGGACGGCGGCGGGCGAGCAGCCGGACCAGTTGTAGCAGGCGTCCAGATGCAGCGGCGCCAGGATCTGCTCGCGCGCGAGGCGGTCGAAGCGGGTGTGGGAAACGGCTTCGAGGATGGTGGCGACGATGCCGTAATTGAGGTTGGCGTAGGAGAAGCGCGTGCCCGGCGCGGCGGCGGACCAGTGGGCGGGGGTGAGGCTGCCCTGTAGCGAGGCGGTGGGGGGGAAGCTGTAGCCGGGGCCATCTTCGATGCCCGAGGTGTGGGAGAGCAGCTGGCGCAGCGTGATCGGGGCGGCGGGGTGTGCGGGGTTGCGCAGCTGCCAGCCGAGGTAGGTGGAAACGTCCGCATCGGGCGCGAGCCGGTGCTGCTCGATGAGCTTCCATGCGGTGAGCGCGACGACGAGCTTGGAGATGGACGCGACGCGGACGGGGGTTTGCGCGGTGAGCGCGCGCTCCCGTGACGGATCGGCGGGATCGATGACCGCGCGGCCCAGCGCATGCGCGCTGAGGATGCGGTGCGCGTCGGCGGTGACCGTGACGAGGCCCGCGAGTTCGGGGCCGGGGGTGCCGTGGAGGATTTGAGCGAGGGCTTCCCTCCTCTCCCGCGTCAGCGGGGGAGGTGTCCGAAGGGCGGAGGGGGTGCCGCGCGGCGCGGCCCCCTCCGTCGGCTTCGCCGCCACCTCCCCCGCTTGGCGGGAGAGGAGAAGGAGGGCCAGCGCCAGCGCCTTCACGCGCGCAGGCCCTGGGGAATGGCGGCGTCGGGGCGACCGGCCTCGACGCTGGCGACCGGGTAGGCGCAGTAGTCCGCTGCATAATAGGCGGCCGGACGGTGGTTGCCCGAGTGGCCGACGCCGCCGAACGGGGCGTTCGATGCCGCGCCGCTCGTGGGGCGGTTCCAGTTGACGATGCCGGCGCGGATACTGGTCCAGAAGCGCTGGTAAAGCGGTTCGTCGCCGCCGATCAGCGCGGCGGCGAGGCCGAAGCGGGTGACGTTGGCGGCTTGTATGGCGTGGTCCCAATCGGGGACGCGGATGATCTGCAGCAGCGGGCCGAAATGTTCTTCGTCGGGGAGGGTTAGCCCGGTGGTGTCGATGAGGCCGGGCGAGACGAAGGCTTCGCCCTGGGGGAGGCGGGTTAGCGCGCGGATGGGGCGGCCGCCGGCGGCGACCATCGCGGCGTGGGCGGCTTCGAGCTGCTGCGCGGCGCGGTCGTCGATGACCGGCCCCATGAAGGGGGCGGGGGTGGCGAAAGGTTCGGCGACGATGAGGCGATCGATCAGCGCGGCGATGGCCTCGATCAGCGGACCGGCGGCGGCTTCATGGACGATCAGGCGGCGTGCGCAGGTGCAGCGCTGGCCCGAGGACATGTAGGCGGACTGGACCGCGATGGCGGCGGCGGCTTCGATATCCTCAGCGTCCCAGACGACGAGCGGGTTATTGCCGCCCATTTCGAGCGCGAGGATCTTGTGCGGTCGGTCGGCAAAGGCCCGCGCGAGCGCGAAGCCGGTGGTGGCCGAGCCCGTGAACAGCAGGCCATCGATGTCCGGGTGGGAGGCGAGCGCGCGGCCCTGGGGGGCTGCACCCTGGACGATGTTGAGCACGCCCTGGGGCAGGCCCGTCTGCGCCCACAAGTCCGCCATATACGCGGCGGTGGCGGGGGTTTGCTCGGATGGCTTGAAGACGAGCGTGTTGCCCGCGATCAGCGCGGGGACGATGTGGCCATTGGGAAGGTGCGCGGGGAAATTATAGGGGCCGAGGATGGCGAGCACGCCGTGTGGCTTGTGGCGCACGGCCTGGCGGCCGGCGGCGATGTCGGTCGTGCGGGTGCCGGTGCGGGCGGCGTGTGCCTCGATGCTGATGTCCACCTTGGCCGCAACCGAGTTGACTTCGCCCGTGGCATCCCAGCGCGGCTTGCCGGTCTCGCGCGCGATGAGCTCGGCGAACGGTGCGGCGTTTGCGCGGACGAGATCGCGGAAGCGGGCGATGACTTCGAGCCGGGCCTCGAGGGGCGCGGCGGACCAGGAGGGCGACGCGGCGCGCGCCGCACTTACGGCCGCATCCGCGTCCCCTACCGGACCGCGCCAGAGTTCTGCACCCGTCGCGGGTTCGTAGCTGACGAGGTCTTCAGAGCGGGACACAGCGAACCTCCTCGTGCGCGTTCAGCACGTGCGGCGGGGCGATGCGCCAGGCTTCGCCGACGCGCTCGGCGGGGGCCATCCACGCGCGGAAGTTCGCGAACTGGCCGGTGGCGATCAGGTGGCGGGTGGGGTTGGCGGGCGGTTCGGGCGCGAACGGACCGGGCGCGCTTTCGCGCAGCGTGCGGATGTGTTCGGTCGCAACGCACAGTGTCGGGCCGCCATCGAAGATATCGATGAAGCGATCGTAGCGGAACCCCTCGCGCTCGAGCAGGCGCATCGCGGGGACGCCGCTATCGTGCGGGCGGCCCATCACCGCGCGCGCGCTTTCGGGGAGCATCACGGTATAAACCGGGTGCTTGGGCATCAGATCGGCGATGAACTGGTTGCCGTTTTCGGTATTGAAGCGGTTGGCTTCGGGGAAGCCCATCTCGAAGAAGGGTTTGCCGAGCGCGTCCCAGAAGGGGCTTTCGCCTTCGGGTGTCAGCCAGCCGCGCAGCTCGGCGATGAGGCGATCGCCGAAGCGCGCGCGGTGCTGCGCGATGAAGAGGTAGCGCGCGCGCGCCAGCAGGTGGCCGAGCCCCGAGCCCTTGGCGCGCAGGTCCGCGCGCAGGAAGAGGCCGCCGACTTCGGACGCGCCGCTGAATTCGGTGGTGAGGTTGAGGAGTTCGCTGGCGATGGTGCGTTTGAGCGCCTTGGACGTCTGCGCGTAGCGGGCGATGTGGTACGAATAAAACGGCCATTCGACGCCGATTTCGCCGAACAGCATGGCGGTGCCGCCGAGCTGGCCCGTCTCGTCTACGAGGACGAGCAGGTAGAGATTGTCGCCGGGGGCTTCGAGCTTGGTGGCGAGACTGTTCAGATGCCAGGCGAGCCGTGCCGCCATGCCGTCATAGGCTTGCGGGATGTTGGTGAAGCCGGGCCCTGTGGTCTGGGCAAGCGCGTGGAGCGCGTCCAGATCGGCTGCGCGCGCGGGGCGGATTTGCCAGGTCATCGTGCCGCGAGGCGGTGGAGGAGGAGGGCGGAGAGGCGCGCGCGCTCGGGAAGGCTTTGGGTCAGCATATATTCCTGCGGTGAGTGGATGAGGCCGCCGCGCGCGCCGAGCGTGTCCACCACGGGCAGCCCCTCGGCAGCGAGGTTGTTGCCATCGCACACGCCGCCGCTCTCGCGCGTGGCATAATGCTGGCCGAGATCGGTGGCGGCGGTTTCGACGATCGAGAACAGGCGCTGCTGGGTGGCGTCGAGTGGTTTGGGGGGGCGGGCGAAATGCCCGTGGAGGTGGATGCTTACTTCGCGCGCGGCTTCGACGGCGGCGATGGCCTGCGCGATGGCGGCTTCGGCTTGGGCGCGGGCTTCCACGGTGCGCGGGCGGCTGTTGAAGCGCAGCACGGCGTGGGCGGGGACGACGTTGTTGGGGCCGCCGCCATCGATGCGCGCCACGTTCACCCGCAGATCGGGGCCGATCAGCGCCTCCAAGCGGAGCGCCAGATCGCACGCGGCGGCGAGCGCGTTGCGGCCGTTCTCGGGATCGCGGCCGGCGTGCGCAGCGCGGCCGGCGATCGTGGCGGCGAAATTGCCCGAGCCCCAGCGCGCTCCCGCGAGCGTGCCATCGGGAAGGTTCGATGGCTCGTAGGTGAGGCCCCACTGCGCGCGGCGGGCGGCTTCGCGCAGGATGGGATCGGACGAGGGCGACGCGATCTCCTCGTCCGAGGTGACGAGCACGGTCCAGCCGAGCCGCTCGGCGGCGGCGGTGCGCTCGAAGGCGGTGAGCGCGGCGAGCAGGATCGCGATGCCGCCCTTCATGTCGGCGACGCCGGGGCCGTTCAGGTGGCCGGGGGCTTCGAAACGCGTGGTCTGGAAGGGGTGATCGGCGGGATAGACCGTGTCCATGTGACCGGTAAGCAGGACCTGTACCGGGGCGTTGGGGCGCTGGATCACGCGCAGGTGGCGGCCGTGGGGACGGGGGCGGAGCGTGCCATCGGCTGCTACGACCTGCGAGGGCGCGCCCTCGATCAAGTCCAGCACGCCGCCGAGCGACGCGAACGCGTGCGCGAGCGCTTCGGCCTGGAGCGCGAGGCCCGTGAGGTTGTCACTCCCCGAGTTGATCGCGGCCCACGCCTGCACCTGCGCGAGCATGGCCGCGCCGCCCGCGTCGATGGGTTCGAGCGCGGCGGTTTCGGCTGGGGTGAGCATGGGTGGG
>JBBQJX010000110.1:0-6483 GCA_038326295.1 Sphingomonadales bacterium | reverse complement strand
TATAGCACGATCGAACCGGGCTAGAAGGCGGAAGATTCATCCGCGCCGGGCGATCCGTCCGGCCCCGCTCGCCGCCTCATCCGGAAACCGCTGGGGCGATCGACGGGGATTGAACCCGCAACCTCCGGTACCACAAACCGGCGCTCTAACCAATTGAGCTACGACCGCCGCGCGAGCGACGCGAAATACGGCGCGTACGCCCGGCGGTCAATGTTCGACGTCGCTGCTTATCGCTTGGGCGCGTGCCCACGCGGCGGGCGAGCGCCCGGGCGGCGACGCCCGCGCGTGCCACGCCACGCGCCGCTTGCGCTCATGGCACACGCCTTGCATTGACGGTAGCGAACCTGGGTCGGGGCCACACGCTGTGAAAAAAATCGAAGCCGTCATCAAACCCTTCAAGCTCGACGAGGTGAAGGAGGCGCTGCATGAAGTGGGCGTGAGCGGCATCACCGTCACCGAGGCCAAGGGCTTCGGCCGCCAGAAAGGGCATACCGAACTGTACCGTGGCGCGGAATATATCGTGGACTTCCTCCCAAAGGTTAAGCTCGAGGTGATCGTCGAGGACAGCATGGCCCCGCGCGTGGTGGAAGCGATCGAGACCGCCGCGCGCACCGGACGCATCGGCGACGGCAAGATCTTCGTCACCAACATCGAGGATGCGGTCCGCATCCGCACCGGCGAGCGCGGCACAGACGCGATCTAGCCGACACGAACTCCCCCGGCCGCGCCGTCGCCCTTCCCAGGGCGGCGGCGATGCGCTTAAACCGCCCGGCAACGAACAACCAAGGCAGGCAGCACATGGCGAACGATCCCGCAGCAATCCTCTCGATGATCAAGGAGCAGGAGGTCGAATGGGTGGACCTGCGCTTCACCGATCCGCGCGGCAAGTGGCAGCACCTCACCATGGCCTCGGGCGTGATGGACGAGGACAATCTGACCGATGGGCTGCTGTTCGACGGCTCGTCGATCGCCGGGTGGAAGGCGATCAACGAATCGGACATGATCCTCAAGCCCGATCTGGACGCGGTTTATATGGACCCGTTCTCGGCCACCCCGATGATGATCCTCTTCTGCGACATCGTCGAACCGTCGACCGGCGAACTCTACGGTCGCGATCCGCGCTCAACCGCCAAGCGCGCCGAGGCGTATCTGCAGCAAACCGGTATCGGCGACACCTGCTTCATTGGCCCCGAAGCCGAGTTCTTCGTGTTCGACGATGTGAAGTTCGAGACAGGCTACGGTTACTCGTCTTACAAGCTCGACGATATCGAGCTGCCGCAGAACAGCGGCCGCTCCTACGAAGGCGGCAATATGGGCCACCGGCCGAGCATCAAGGGCGGTTATTTTCCGGTTGCTCCCGTCGATTCGGCGGTCGATCTGCGCGGCGAGATGGTGTCCACCATGCTCCAGATGGGTCTGCCCATGGACAAGCATCACCACGAGGTCGCGCCCGCGCAGCACGAACTTGGCATGATTTACGGCACGCTGACCACCACGGCGGACCGGATGCAGATTTACAAATACGTCGTCCATCAGGTCGCGCACGCCTATGGCAAGACCGCGACTTTCATGCCCAAGCCGATACGCGAGGATAATGGCAGCGGCATGCACACGCACCAGTCGATCTGGAAGGGCGGTGTGCCGCTGTTCGCGGGCAACGGCTATGCGGGTCTGTCCGAACTCGCACTCTTCTACATCGGTGGCATCATCAAGCATGCCAAGGCGTTGAACGCCTTCACCAATGCCAGCACCAATTCGTACAAGCGCCTCGTGCCCGGCTACGAGGCCCCCGTGCTGCTCGCATACTCCGCGCGCAACCGCTCCGCCTCGTGCCGTATCCCCTACGGCGCCGGGCCCAAGGCCAAGCGCGTCGAAATCCGCTTCCCGGACGCGACGGCCAACCCCTACCTCGCCTACGCCGCGCTGCTGATGGCAGGGCTGGACGGCATCGAGAACCGCATCCATCCCGGCCCCGCGATGGATAAGAACCTCTATGATCTTCCTCCCGCCGAGCTGAAGGACATCCCCACCGTCGCGGGCAGCCTGCGCGAGGCGTGCGAACATCTTGCCGCCAGCCGCGCCATCTTCACGCGCGGCGGCGTGTTCACTGACGAGCAGATCGACAGCTACATCGAACTCAAGATGGAGGAGGTGGAACGCTTCGAACTCACGCCGAGCCCGGTCGAGTTCGACATGTATTATTCTGTCTAGCACCGGGATCACATCGGTCGCAGAAGGCTAGGCCAAAGACGCCGCCGCGCCGATCGGACCTGCCATGAAACATAGCATGCTCGCCTGCTCGCGCTATCGCTCGCCGCCACCTCGGCGGGCGCGGCGATAAAGATCGCCCGGCGCATCCCCGGCCCTGACGGACCGCGTGATGACGCCAGCATCGACCCGCAAGGCCACCGCCCGCTGGTCGGGCGCGGAGATGGGGTGCAGACGATCGATCTCGCCACCGGGGTCGTCACCCCGCGCTCCGTGCCGGGCGAGCGCGTCCACGCAGCCCTCATCCCAGCGGCACGGGGCTCGGGCTCAGCACCAATGGCACCACCAACATCGCCGCGCTCTTCGGTGCCGCTACCGGCACGATCAAGGCCACCATTCCCACCGGCAGGAAGCCCGATGCCGCGATCTGGGACGCCGCCGCCGCGCGCGCCTGCATCATGAACGGCGACGATGGCACGGTCAGCATTCTTGATCCCGCGCCGCGAAGATCCAGGGCAGGGTGCGGTCTCCGCGCCGACCACGCTGCCGGGCGCACGCGTCGTCGCGTGCGGCCAAAGCAGCCAGACCGGCCGCCGCTTCAACTTGGCGGTCGCGATCGAAGAACCAGGCAGGGGCCGCGCGGTCGCCGATTCGAGCTTCCACCATTTCGCGGTTTGCAACCTCGATCCGGCTTGGGGAGCTCCGAGTTTCGTAGATGAGCCCTGGGGCGATGCGATCGTCCGCCTGCCCGGAGCGCGCGCTGACGCGGATCGCTATGTGGCGAACATCGCAGGCTGGCTCGCGGGAGGATAGGCCGCGAGGCAGGCGATCACGGCTGCCACCACCGCCTGCGTCTCGCGCACGTCGCGCACGCCCACCACGTCGATCCCGGTGCCGATCACCGGATGATCGTTCCCGCCCTCGTAAACCGCGTCGCCAAGGAACAGGATTTCGTCGAACGTTACCCCGCTCGCGTCCGCCAGCCTGCGCATCCCATAGGCCTTGTCCACGCCCACGCGCGTGATGTCGATCGATGTCGTGCCGCCCAGCTTGATCGAGAACCCCGGCAGCGCCGCCGCCAGCACCGTCTGCATTGCGGCGCGCTTCGCCCGGTCGGGATCCCACGCCGCCTTGGCGTCGAGTGGAGCGTCCTGCCCCAGCCCGGAAAAGGTGATCTGGCTGCCGCGATCCTCGATCCGCTCGCCCCAGATGCGCGCGTCCAGCTCCCCCGCGCCCGCCAGCGCCGCGTCGAGCGCATCGCGGATGCGCGCGCGCTCGTCGGGCGTGAACAGGTCGGCATACACCGCCCCCCACGCGCCGCCACGATAGCGGTACAGCTTGGCCCCCGTCGTCGGCATGATCCACAGCCGCGCGATCGCGGCGTCGCCGGGCAGCCGCGCCACCACCTGTTTTTGAA
Source organism: Sphingomonadales bacterium (assembly GCA_038326295.1). Lineage (GTDB taxonomy): Bacteria > Pseudomonadota > Alphaproteobacteria > Sphingomonadales > Sphingomonadaceae > JAVVHE01. The sequence continues at coordinate 2,858 of JBBQJX010000110.1, read as the reverse complement.
ACTGCGGCCAGTCCCCGCCCGAGATGATCGCCACCTCGCCCACCTCCAGCAGCCGCGCCAGCAGCGCCGCCATCGCGTCGCCAAGCGGCTGCTTGCTCTCGGCCAGCGTCCCATCCAGGTCGAACGCGATCATGCGCTTCATCGGCGCTCGCCCAGCAGCCGGTCGATCGCCGCCGCCACCCCGTCGTCCGCGCTCGTGCGCGTCACCCACGCCGCCGCCGCCTGCACCTCGTCGGGCGCATTGCCCATCGCGATCGCCAGCCCGGCACGCGCGAACATCGGCAGATCGTTCCTCTGATCACCGATCACCGCCGTGCGCGCCAGATCCACCCCCATCGCCGCCGCCAGCGCCGCCACACCGTCCCCCTTGTTCGCCGCGCGCGCGGTCACATCGAGATAATAGGGCTGCGATCGCTCCACCGCCGCCGCGTTGCCCAGCGCCGCCGCCACCTCGGTGTCGAGCGCCGCAAGCCGGGCATGATCGTCGCAAACCCCCACGATCTTGTCCACATCCGCGAGCGCCCCCTCGAAATCGTCGACGATGATCGGATCGATATTCGCGCTCAGCTTCTCGCGACGCACATGCTCGCCCGCTTGCGTGCGCGCATACCAGCGCCCGCGTGCGAACACCCACGGGTCCACCCCCGCCACATCCACCATCGCCAGCGCGCGCGCCGCCACCTCGTCCGCCAGATGCACCGCGGAGACTACGGTCCCGGTCGCCTGCACCACCGTCCCGCCATTGAACGCACCCAAGGGCCCCGTCAGCGCCAGCCGCTCGGCCAGCCAGATCATCCCCGACGGCGGCCGCGCGCTGATCAGCGTCGCCGCCAGCCCGGCCCCGGTCCAACGCCGCACCGCCGCCACCACCGCGTCGCTCAGGCTCTTGTCGGGCCGCACCAGCGTGCCATCGATATCGCACACCAGCAGCGCGAGATTGGAGCCGACCCCCGTCATTCTGTATTACCCTTCGCCAACGCCGGAGGCACCGCAGCCAAATATTCGGGTCAACCTGGCGCATTCAGTGGCCAAACTTCTACAACCCCATGTGCCACTGCGCATGGCGATTTTGAAACCAGCCGGACCGCTTCGTCGAGATCGGCGGCTTCGATCACAGCAAACCCGGCGATCGGCAGCGGCGAGGACATGAATGCCGCCTGCTCCGTAATAACCCCCGTGTCGTCCGGATTTCGGACCATCACGGGAGATCCGGCGATGCCCATTTGCGCTCCGGCTGTCACGAGCTTGGCATCATGGGCATGGGCCGCATCGCGGATATCCGGCGCAGTCCGCAGATAACCGTCCTCGTCGCCATAGCCGATCGTTACGAATTTTGGCATCCGGTCACCCGTTCACAGACGCGGGAGTGCTGCGTTCTTGCCATGCGAACGGTTCAGCAGCGAGGTTCGATCCGGTCGAATATCGCTGCGCCGCCACTATTGCGGCATCTCCACATGACCGCCGAAGCCGAAGCGCATCGCCGAGAGCAGCTTGTCACCGAACGTCGTGTCCACCCGGCTGCGGTAGCGCGCGAACAAAGCCGCGCTCAGCACATAGACGGGCACCGCCTCCTCCATCGCGGCATCGATCGTCCACTGCCCCTCGCCCGAATCGCTCACCCGCCCGCTGAAATGTTCGAGATGGTGATCCTTCGCGAGCCCGATTGCCGCCAGATCGAGCAGCCATGAAGAGATGACGCTGCCGCGCCGCCACACCTCCGCCACCTCGGGCAGGTCGATCGTGAAGCGTTCCTCCTCGGGCAGTTTTTCGGACGCACGGCCTTTCAGCACGTCGAACCCCTCCGCATAGGCCTGCATCAGCCCGTATTCGATGCCATTGTGTACCATCTTGACGAAATGCCCCGCCCCCGCCGGGCCGGCGTGGATGTATCCACGCTCCGCACGGTCGTCCGCTGTGGCGTCGCGGCCCGCCGTGCGCGGGATCGTGCCCAGCCCGGGTGCCAGCGTGGCGAAGATCGGATCGAGCGCGCGCACCACCTCGGCCTCGCCGCCGATCATCATGCAATAACCGCGTTCCAGCCCCCACACCCCGCCCGATGTGCCCACGTCCACATAGTGGAGCCGCGCAAGCGCGCAGGATTTGGCGCGGCGGATATCGTCCTTGTAGAAACTGTTGCCGCCATCGATGATCGTATCGCCGGGCGAGAGCAGCTTCGTCAGCGTCTCGATCGTGCTCTCGGTCGGCCCACCCGCAGGCAGCATGATCCAGAAGACGCGTGGGCCCTCGAACTTGCTCACCGCGTCTTCGAGGCTCGCCGCCGCGATCGCCCCTTCGCCCGCCAGCGCCTGCACCGCCGTCATATCGCGGTCGTAGGCCACGATCTCGTGGCCGCCCTGCATCAGGCGGCGCGCGATATTGGCGCCCATCCGCCCCAGCCCGATCATCGCCACGCGCATCAGCGTGCCACCGCGGCCAGCACGGCCGCCTGCAACGCCGCGATGCCGCCGCCGCCCGCCTTCAGATGCACGCGCATCACGCGCTGCCCCCGCTCCGCCAGCACAGCCATGTCGCCTTGCGCCTGCGCCAGCTCGACCGTCCCGAAGCTCGCCTTGCGGCCCGGCACCTCCAGATCGTGCACGGCATCGCCCGTCACCACGAGGAACGCCGCCCCGCGCGGCCCGCCCTTGTACGCCTGCCCGGTCGAGTGCAGGAATCGCGGCCCGAAGCCGAGCACGGTCGCCGCCAGCGTCGCATCGCGCACGGCCACGCGCATCGCGTTGAACGCGTCCGTATGCGCCGCATTGCGCTCGATATAGGCCAGGAAGCCCGCATATTCGCCCGGCCGCAGCCCCGCGTAACAGTCCCGCAGCAGCTCCACCGGGTCTGCCGAGGCGAAC
>JBBQJX010000109.1:0-6486 GCA_038326295.1 Sphingomonadales bacterium | reverse complement strand
AGCGCACGCCGCACCTCGACATCCGCCCCCGCCAATGCGGCGCGCGCGCGGGCGTTCGGCCTGCGGGTGGTGGACATCCCCTCGCCCGGGCGCGTGGAAGCCGATGGCAAGGTCGTGGCGGCGAGCTACATGAACTTCATCGTGGGGAATACTGCCGTCGTGGTGCCGGTGCACGGGCGGACCAACGACGATGCCGCAGTGGCGGCGATTGCGGGCCTATTTCCGGGGCGGCGGACGATCGGCGTGCGGACCGATGCGGTGCTGACCGGCGGGGGCAGCTTCCACTGTATCACGCAGCAGGTGCCGCGCGGTTGATTGCGGGGGACCGCCTGGGCTTCAGAAGCGCGTCCGCCAGCTGAGCTCGACCTCGCCGCGCGTCGGGCTGCGGCCGGGCGTGTTGATGTCGTTGTCCATGACGCGCCCCTCGAGCCGAACGTCGCCGATCGCGGTCGGCACTTCGGTGCCGATCGTGCCGATGTGAATGCGCTCGGGCGTGCGCGACAGCGGGGCGGCCGCGATGCCGCTCTTGTTCAGATTGACGTCGCGGTATGAGCCATAGAACCGCCGGTTCTGCGGATCGGTGTAGGACGCGCCGACCGTCAGGAGATCGCTGTCGCCGCCGATGCTCGCCCCGATGGGATCGCCACGATAGGTTTTCCCCACGTAATAGAAGGTGTTTCCGTAGAAGACCGACGGGAAATAGGTGCTGGTGAAAAGATTTCGTGCCAGGGTATCGGTGTATTCGGCGAAGATCTGCGCGCTGGCGCCGCGTTCGCCCACGGGAAACGCGATCGATCCGCCGCCGAGCTGGCCGTTCTTGTTGAACTGCTGCGGGAAGGCTTTCTTGTCTTCGCCTTCCACCTCGTAATAAATCCGTGCCGCCACCGGCCCGAAGCGGCGTGTGTAGGCAATATCGATGCCGGCCAGCGAATCGCCTGGCTTCGCGCCGGGGAAGACCGGGAACAGCGCGCGCACGTTCGCGCCCGCGCTGCACGACTGTCCCGCTGTGGGATCGCCCGGGATGATGTTAGGCGCGGTGCCGGTGCCGCCGCAGATCAGCAGCGAGCGGTTGCCCGCCAGTTCGAGCCCGGGAAAAGGCTCAAAACTGAAGCGCATGCCGTATTCGATCGGATATTTCGTATCGCCGCGCGTCTCGGGGATCACGCTGGTGAAGAAATCGAACCGCCACGGCCCGATCCAGCGCAGGAATTTTGGCCGCGGCTTGTAGGGATACAGGCGCTTGACGCCGATTTTGGGCAGGGTGCGCGCGTTGTTGGAGAACATCAGCGCGCTATCGTTGCCCGGCCCGTACCATTTGGGGACATAGCCGCCATAGACCGCCCAGTTGCCCAGCCGCAGCACGGCGGAGGTCGAATCGAAATGATAGTCCGGCCCGCGCTGCTCGTAGCGGTAGCCGCCACCGATGGTGACGCTCAGATTGCCGAGGTTCTTGGTCACCCGCCCCGAGATCTCGGCCTGCTCGCGCGCGGTGTAGCCGAAATCGCGAATGATCGCGGGGCGATTGGTGCCCGCGACGCGGACTTCGTAACTCGTATCCTGCTCGGCAATATCGGCATTTGCGCGCAGCCGTCGCGCCGCAGCGGCCACGTGCGGCGGCACATGGCCGCGCTCGGCCGCCTCCACCCCCTCGATCAGCTGCGCCCAGGGGAGCGGCCACGCGTCGATCGGGCCGCGGATCAGCTTATAGGCCTTGAGCAGTTCGACATCCTGGCGGAGCTGCTTGTCGCCCGCTTCCACCCAGGGCGTCTCGGCGCGCGCCGCGCCTGCGGCCAACGCCGCCAGCGTTATGCCCACACCCGCCCGAAACATCGCCCGCCCAAACGCCATGGGAGAGCCGCCTAGCCGCCACGCGCTGCCCGGTCCAGTGCGCGCAGCATAATGCGCTGGCGATGCCCGGAACGACAAGAGGGCGGCGGGGCGAAGGCACGCAGCCCCGCCGCCCAGCGTCCGATGGCAGCGCCTCGGGGCGGAGGCGACGCGATCGGCGTCCGGGTGCGCGCCGCGATACACGGCGGCGCGGACCCGTGCATCCGCTCCGCCGGAAATGGGGCTTGGGGGCGCGGATGCCGGAGCTCTCGGCTCCGTGGATGGTACAACGTCCGCCGCGCGGGAAGCTTTACGCCATTAACAGCTCGCCCGCCGCGACCCACCAGTGCGGACGCGCCGCCTGCAGCGCGTGCGCCGCCACGCGGGCTTGGGGCAATCCATCGACGAGCGCGAAGCAGGTCGCGCCCGAGCCGGACATCCGCGCCATTGTCGTGCCGGACTGGGCTTCGAGCGTGGCGAGGACGTCGGCAATTGCGCCGGCGATCTGCACGGCGGGGGCCTGCAGATCGTTGCGCCCGGCGAGCGCGGCCGCGCGTGCATCCCCGTGGGCAAGCGCACCCCGGTCCACGCCGTCCCAGGCGCGGAAGACGGCGGCGGTCGATACCGCGACACCGGGGTTGACCAGCACCACCGCCGCGCCGGCGAAGGCCACGGGGGTCAGCCGCTCGCCGCGCCCCTCGCCGCGCATGGGCACGCTGTAGACGCACGCAGGGACGTCCGCGCCGAGGCCCGTGCCGAGTTCGGCGAGGCGGGCCACGGGCCAGCCGAGGCCCCAGACGCGGTTGAGCAGGCGCAGCGCCGCCGCCGCGTCCGCCGAGCCGCCGCCCAGTCCCGAGGCGACGGGAAGCGCCTTATCGAGCGCGAGGCGTGCGCCGCGATCGATCCCCGCCGCCTGTGCGAGCGCGCGCGCGGCGCGGAGCACCAGATTGTCCGGGCCGTCGCCGAGCGCGGCAGCGAATTGGCCACCCAGTTCGAGCGAAAAGCCCAGGCCGTCGCCGAGCCACCGCACCGTGTCGCCGATATCGGCGAAGACGAAGATCGTTTCGAGCGCGTGATAGCCGTCCGCCTCGCGCCGCCGGACGTGGAGCGCGAGATTGATCTTGGCGGGCGCGAACTCGCTCGCGTTCACGCGCCCGGCACGGCTCCCGCCCCCGCGAGCGCGGCGCGGTCCAGCCCGTAATCGATCTTGGCGGCGATGCGCTTGCGCTGCGCTTCATCGGGATCGAGCGCGACGGCGGCGTTCCAGCGGAAGCGCGCCTCGATCCGGCGGCCCGCCTGCCAGTAGGCATCTCCCAGATGCTCGGCGATCGAGGCATCGCCGGGCTCGCCTTCGGACGCGCGCTGCAGGAGATTGATCGCTTCGGCGTAGCGTCCGCCGCGGTAATAGGCCCAGCCGAGCGAATCCTGGATTGCCGCGCTGTTGGGCGCGAGGCGCAGCGCGGTTTGCAGCAGCTTCGTGCCCTCCTCCAGCTTAAGGCCGCGATCGACCAGCGAATAGCCGAGATAGTTGAGCGCGATCGCCTCGCGCGGGGCGAGTTCGGTGGCGCGGCGCAAATCGGGCTCGGCGCGCGCCCAATCTCCCGCCTGCTCGAACGCCGATCCGCGCTGGAACCACAAGGTCCAGTCGCGCGCCGCGCCCGGCCCCGAAAGCGCGATCGCGCGGTCGTAACTCGCGGCCGCGTCGGTATAGGCTTTTGCACTCACCAGTGCCTGCGCCAGCTGGACCCACTCATACGGCCCCGCGCCGGGCACCGCTGCGTCTCGCCGCAACAGCGCGAGCGCGTCGTCGCGCCGGTCGGCGTCGATCAGGATTTGCGCCGCCAGTGCACGCGCCTCGCCGCTCCAAAGCGAGTGAGGCGGCACCGCGTCCAGCACTGCCATCGCCGCATCCGTCTGTTTACCGCGTGCCAGCAGTGTCGCGAGCCGCAGCCGCTCGACGTCCGCACGCGAGTCCATGAACACCGCCAGCCGCGCAAATGGCAACGCACGCTGCGGCTCGCGCTGGCCGATCTCGCCCGCGATGGCACCGAGCAGCGCCGCCATCGCCGCGCGCCCCGGATCGCGCCGCTCGAGCAGCGGCTGCCGCGCCGCCAGCCGCGCGCGCGCGCGTTCGAGCGCGCCGCTTGGCTGCCTCTGCGCCAGAAGCTCGGCCGCCGCCGCCGGATCACCCGCATTTGCCGCAGCGTCGGCGGCCGCAATGCGGATATCCGCACCGCGACCGCCGCCGAGCAGCAGGCCGGCGTAGGCCGCCCGCGCCTCGGTCCAGCGCCCCGCCGCAGCCAGCATCCGTGCGCGGCTATCGCTCGCCGCTGCCAGCGCGCCTGCAGGCGCGCTCTCGGTGCGCAAAAGTGCGAGCGCGGCCACCGTATCGCCGGCGCCATATTGTGCCCATGCCCGCGCCACCAGCGGTAGCCCGGTTCCCAAGAGCTTCAGCCGTTCGGCTTCGTCCGCCGCCGCCGTTGCCCGGCGCCAGTCGCGATGTTCGACCGCACGGACGAGACGCAGCAGGACGAGCACGCTGTCCTGCCCGCCGCCCGGCGGCAGGGTCAGGGCAATCGCATCGACTCGCTTGCGATCGCCTGCGATCAGCGCCGCTTCGAACGCGGCGCGCCGGATCGTCAAATTGGCCGGGTCCGCCGCCATCGCCGCGTCGAAGCGCTGGAGCGCCGGACCCAGATCGCTGCGCGCGAACGCCGCCGTGCCAATCGCATAATCCCCCACCGCCGAGGTCAGCGCCACCGCACTCGCCGGAGCCGACACGCCCGCCAGCGACAGCGCCGCAGCGAGCAAGGCTGGCTTACATATTCGCATAATTGGGACCGCCCCCGCCCTCGGGCGTCACCCAGGTGATGTTCTGTGTCGGGTCCTTGATATCGCACGTCTTGCAGTGAACACAGTTCTGCGCGTTGATCTGCAGGCGCGGCGCGGGATCGCTCACCACTTCGTACACGCCCGCCGGGCAGTAGCGGCTCTCGGGACTGTCGAAGAGATCGTAATTGACCGGGGTCCAGGCGAGCGGATCCTTCAGGCGCAGATGCACCGGCTGGTCTTCTTCGTGATTGGTGTTCGAGAGGAACACCGAGGAGAGGCGATCGAAGCTGATCACGCCATCGCGCTTGGGATAGTCGATCTTGTGGACATGGTTGCTCTGCTTCAGACCCTCCCAGTCGGCATGGTGCTTCATCGTCCACGGCAGCCCGATGCCCAGATGGTGCGCCCACATGTCCACGCCCGAATACACCGTGCCGAGCGTGCCGCCGAACTTTGCGACCGAGGGTTCGATATTGCGCACCTGTTTCAATTCAGCCTTCACCCAGCTCGTATCATAGGCTTGCTGATAGGCGGTCAGTTCGTCGCCGCTGCGCCCCGCTGCGATCGCGGCGGCCGCCGCCTCGGCCGCCATCATGCCGGTCTTCATCGCGGTATGCGTGCCCTTGATGCGCGGCACGTTGACGAAGCCCGCCGAGCAGCCGATCAGCGCGCCGCCGGGGAATGCCAGCCTAGGCACCGCCTGATAGCCGCCCTCGTTGATCGCGCGCGCGCCGTAGCCGACGCGCTTGCCGCCCTCAAGGATCGACCGGATCGCGGGGTGCTGCTTCCAGCGCTGCATCTCCTGAAAGGGCGAAACATAGGGATTGCGATAGTTGAGCGCGGTGACGAAGCCGAGCGCGACCTGGTTGTCCGCCTGATGATAGAGAAAACCGCCGCCCCACGCTTCGGTCAGCGGCCAGCCCTGCGTGTGGATTATGCGGCCGGGCACATGCTTGGCGGGATCGATGTCCCACAATTCCTTGATGCCCAGCCCATAGACCTGCGGGCCGCTGTCCTTGCGCAGATCGTACACGCTGGTCAGCTGTTTGGTGAGCGACCCGCGCACCCCTTCGGCGAAGAAGGTATAACTGGCGTGAAGTTCGAGGCCCGGCGTGAAGCCGGGCTTTTCCGAGCCATCGCGTGCCACCCCCATGTCGCCCGTCGCCACGCCCTTCACCGCGCCGTTATCGTCGTAGAGAATTTCCGCCGCAGCGAAGCCGGGGAAAATCTCGACGCCCAGCCCCTCCGCCTGGCTCGCCAGCCAACGGCACAGATTGGCGAGGCTGACGGTGTAGCAGCCATTGTTGTTCATGAAGGGCGGCATCAGGCGGTGCGGGATTTCGACCTTGCCCTTGGCGCTCAGCACCCAGTGGTGGTTCTCGGTCACGGGCACCGTCATCGGCGAGCCCATGTCGCGCCACTGCGGCAGCAGTTCGTCCATGGCGCGCGGATCGATGACCGCGCCTGAAAGGATATGCGCCCCCACTTCGGCACCTTTCTCGAGAACGCAGACGCTGACGTCGGGCGCGATCTGCTTCAGCCGGATCGCGGCCGAAAGCCCCGCCGGTCCGCCACCGACGATCACGACATCGTAGGGCATCGATTCGCGTGTCATCGTCGGGTCGTTCTCCGGGGCAGGTTCGCGCGAGCGCGCGCAATGCTGGCAAGACATACGCAGCCGTGCACGCATTGACCAGCGATCCGCCGTCGCATCTAACCCGCCGATCCGATGACCGATCCCGCCGCAATCTCCCCTGAACAGGCGCGCGCTGCGCGTGCCTGGTGGATGCTTGCGGGGATCGACGCTCCCGTGGCGGACGAAGCACG
>JBBQJX010000108.1:0-6578 GCA_038326295.1 Sphingomonadales bacterium | reverse complement strand
GACATTGCAGCACACCCGCCGCGTGCGCAGGCCGAGCTCGCGAAGGTACGCGGGCTGAGCGCGACGTGGGCGGCAAACGATATCGGGCGGCGGCTGATCGCGGCACTGGAAACGGCGCGACCGTTCGGCGAGTATGAGTTGCCCGCGCGCGATCGGCCGCGGGCGGGGCTTAGTACCGATGCAGCGCTGGTTGCTGACCTACTTAAACTGATGCTGAAGGTGCGCGCAAAGGAGGCGGGGGTCGCGCCCAAGCTGCTGGCGCGTGGCGAGGAGCTTGAGGCACTGGCAGCGGGCCAGCGCGACGGGCTGGCGATGCTCGACGGTTGGCGCTTCGAGGCGTTCGGGCGCGATGCACTCGAACTAGTGGACGGGCGCGTGGGATTTACGGTGAAGAATGGGCGGATGGTGATGGGGGCGATCTAGCCCCGGTCAGACTTTCGTGGGCTGGTAGTTGCGTAGCTCTTCGCCACTTAGGCGTGCGATGTGGAGCACGTTCGTCGAGCCCGGGGTGCCGAAGGGCACACCCGCGATGATAATCAGCGCGTCGCCGCCCTCAGCGAGGCGGGCGCGCAGGGCCATGCGCTTGGCCTTTGCAACCATTTCTTCGAAACTCCCAACGTCGCGCGTCAGGATCGCGTGGACGCCCCAGACAAGGCCGAGGCGTCGTGCGGTCGCGGGGCTGGGGGTGAGGACGAGGAGCGGCCGGTTGATGCGTTCGCGAGCGGCGCGGCGGGCGGTGGAGCCGGACAGCGTGAAGCACACAAGCGCGCGGGCGTGGATGGTGCGAGCGATTTGCGCGGCCGCTTCTGAGAGCGCATCGGCCGATGTGGCCTCGGCACGCGTTTCCGTGAAGTGGACGCGGGCGTGATATTCGGGATCGGCTTCGACCTGCGCGGCGATCGCGTCCATCATCGCGACTGCCTCGAGCGGATATTTGCCCGCCGCGCTTTCAGCCGAAAGCATCACCGCATCGGCGCCATCGTACATCGCGTTGGCAACGTCGCTCACCTCAGCACGCGTAGGGCTGGGGGAAACGATCATCGATTCGAGCATCTGGGTCGCGACCACCACCGGCTTGCCAGCCGCGCGCGCGCGCGCGACAATCCGCTTTTGGATCGGGGGAAGCTGCTCGGGCGGCAATTCGACGCCAAGATCGCCGCGCGCGACCATCACTGCATCCGACAGTTCGAGAATTTCGTCCAGCCGTTGGACTGCAGCGGGCTTCTCGATCTTCGAGAGAATCGCTGCCCGGCCCTGCACCAGCGTGCGCGCCTCGGCGACGTCCTCCGGGCGCTGAACGAAGGAGAGCGCGATCCAATCCGCGCCCTGATCCAGCGCAAAGGCAAGATCGCGACGATCCTTATCGGTCAGAGCGGGGATCGGGACGACCACGTCGGGGACGTTCAGTCCCTTCGAGTTGGAGAGCGGGCCGCCCACTTCGACTATCGTCTCGATGCGGTCGGGCGAGACCGAGATCGTGCGCAGCCGTAGCTTGCCATCGTCAAGCAGAAGCCGCGCGCCTGGCGTAAGCGCGGCGAAAATCTCCGGATGAGGAAGGCAAACGCGCTCCGCAGTTCCCGGGACCGGGTTACGATCGAGGATCAGTGTCGCGCCAATACGCAGTTCGACTTTGCCGCCCTCGAAACCGCCAACGCGCAGCTTTGGACCTTGCAGATCCACCAGGATCGTGGTCGGTCGACCCAATTCACGCTCGAGTCCGCGAACGAGCGTAATTCGGGCCGCCTGCTCTTCATGCGTGCCATGGCTCATGTTGATGCGAAACGCATCGGCACCGGCGTGCATGAGCGCGGCGATTGTCGCGGCATCGGACGAAGCCGGCCCGAGCGTGGCAAGGATACGGACCCGGCGCGTGCGGGCGAGGAGATGGGCGACCAAAACGTCCCTCGCTTGGATGCGATGCAGCTGCGACAGCCCTAGCCGCTCGCGCGCAAAGCGCAATCCTGCCGCGACAGGCCCAACGCGCGCACAAAAAAAGGCCGCCCTTTCGGGCGACCCTCTCTTCAGATGGTTTTTTCGCTACCGTGCGTTTGCAGCCTATTGCTGCGGCGGAGGCGGCGGGGCGTCGGCCGACATTGTGTCGGTCGTCGTCGTCGTCGTCGTAGTGGCAGACTGATCCGGACCTTCTGCGGGAGCCGCCGACATCGGTGCCGAATCCACGCTCGCGTCGCCCGGAGTGGGACAGGCTGCGCCGCCAAACGTGATTTCCACACGTCTGTTCTGCGGCTCACGCACGCCATCTGCGGTGTCAACCGCCGGACGACTCTCGCCGAAGCCCTGACTGGTGATCACGCCGTCCGGAAGCCCGTGCGCGGTCATGTAAGCCTTTGTATTATTGGCGCGACGCTCGGAAAGACCTTGGTTGTAACTGGCCTTGCCCGACTTGTCGGTGTGCCCCGCAAGAGCAACGCTGGTTTGCCCGGTCGAGCGATACTGCTCAATCGCACGATCCAGAATCTGGCTCGCATCCGCCGTAATATCTGCTTGGTCCCAATCGAAGAAGATAAGGAATGGCCCCGGTGAAACCGGGCACGGCGCAACGGCCACCGGCGGTGGCGGCGGGGGTGGCGGCGGAGGCGGGGGAGGCGGCGGCGGGGGAGGCGCAGCCCTTTCTCCGAAGTTGTATGCCAAGGTCAGCAGCAGGCTGTGACTGCGGAAACGATCATTCAGCTCAAGACCATTCACCGTGCGAAACTTCAGATCAGGGACGTTGAAGAAGCGATACTTGATGCCGAGATCGACATTGTCGGTGATGTGCCGACGCGCTCCCGCGATCAACTGCCATGCAAAGTGCGTATCGCTATCATCAGCGATCGTGCTTGCCTGCCGATAATACCGCAGCTTGGAAAGCTCGACTCGCGCTACGCCGACACCAGCGCCAGCGTATGCGCTCCAGCCATTCTCGTCACCGATGTCCAACAGCGCGTTGGCCATGAAGCTCAGCGCACGCGTCTGGCCATACGCGCCGGGCGCCACGAGCGGACCGACAGTACCAGAACCGCCCCCATTGGCAGGGAAGTTGGCAGTCGCTTGGTTGATATTCAACGTGTCGATATTGACTTGCTTGTAGCCGACCTCGAACTCGGTACGCAACAGACCGAAGTCGTAACCAACATTGCCATCAACGTCGAACCCGCCTTGGTGATTCAGGCGTATCGCATTGGGGGTATTGACACCGCCCGTGCTGCGCAGATCGAAACGATAATCTTCGGCGAGCGTGCCGCCACCCTCTAGGCCAACGTACCACGCCTTGTCACGGGCGAGGGCCGGGCCGGACAGCGCGGTCGTCGCCAGGACGATCGCGACGGTCAAATTCCGCATGCTATTCCCCTTTCTCAATCATGCCTGTCACCAAGCTAAAAACTTCGTATCGCGCCAGTGATGGTCGCGCAAGCGTCGTAATGCGGACGACCTCCGTTTGTTCCATCTCAGTTTTCGCCTTCCGGACGCAGTTTAAGCCTCAATCAAACCGTGAGCACGCAATGCTCCCAGTAGTTGGCCGAGTACACCACGCGCTTCGGTGTCCACAACCGAACCGCCGGTTGGCGCGTTTATCGCGGCTTGACGCATCGAAACTACGGTCTTGCCCGCAATCTCGATTTTGCGCGTTGGCCACGCATCGCTGCGCCATCGGTTGCCGTCGTAGACCATATGGGCTGCGTCGGCTTGGTTCCAGACAACACAACCCGCTTTGGGAGTGAGAAAGGTCCAGCCTCCCGACTGAAAAAGCGCGATTTCGTTCGAGTGTTGCGCCCACGCACCAGTCCCGGCGGCTCCCACGATCCAAGCGTCGCCCGCCGGAGGCGTCGTCGGCGGAGACGTTGTTCCGGCAGCCACGATCGAGGCATGGAGCAGTCCATCGATGCGCAAAAGCGCCTCGTTGTGGCTTATCTCCTTGTGTGCCTGCGCGGCGCTGAGCAGCGTCAGACTATATCGGTCGGTGCTTTCGGTCATCGCTCGCCTCGCTTTTGGTGCATCCCGCGCACATGGGTCTAGAAAATTGCGGAAACCGCAGATCCCGGCCCGAAGGTCGCGCTCACCTGCGTCACGGAGATTTCGCCCGCCACGATCGTCTCTCCCGTCTGCGCGATCTGATCGACGACGCTGATCGTCAACGATTCGCTCGTGGTTGTGTAAGTTCGGGGACCGCCGCCTGCGGGCACCAGCGTCACGAGATATTGCTCGCGCTCCTCGCCCAGCGGCGCGTCCGCGCCATCGGGCCAGCCCAGGCCAGTACGACTGGAGCGAATCCAGCTTACGCGTAGCGTGCCATCGGGATCTCGCGCGATCCGCAACTGTTTGGGAGCGAACGGACGAAGGCTGTTCCCCACAAACTGCAAAGATTTTTCCTCCGCCGTCGCCGCCAGTTCGGTAGGTCCCACGGCCTTGATCGCCACTGCGGCCCCGAGCGGGAGCTGACCCGCTTCCGCCCGGAATAGTGTATTGCGATCGAGCAACACGAACGGCTCGCCCGCCTCGTGCGCCGATGCAGCAAACTCTGTCCCGAATCGACCGCGCAGAAGGCCTGACAGGCGGAACCGCCCTCCACCGCTAGCCTCGGACGAGCGATAGTGGATCAGTTCGTTCCCAACCATTGCCAGATTGGCTCCGCCGAGCACGGCGTCCGCTGTCGCCGATGTTAGCCACCCGTCGGTGTCGGTCAGGAAAATGTCCACCCACGATTGCTCGTCCCACCGATCGCATGGTCCTGCTTGCAAAATACCCAGCGCGTTGCCTGTTGTTGCGCGAATCCGCGCGACCCCGAGCGAGCGCCACGACGCGCCCGCGTCCGTACTCGAAATAATCTCGGCAGCCCGCCACGCGCCCGCCGCCGAGACCGCCAGCCAGACGACGGGAGCCGATCCGCCCTCGCGCGACCAGTCCGGCAGGTCGAGAATGTCGATCCGGGTCTCACCCTGACGATCCAGCCTGTTGGCTGGCACGCGGCCAGGATCGCTCGCAGCCGTAGCGTCCGGGCCGCCCGTCACGGCTTCGAGGTTAAGCGAAACAACCATCGCCGCTAGGGCCTGTCGCGTGATCTGCCAGACACGCGCGTCGCCCCCAAGCGCAATCGTGTCGCTCACCTCCAGGTCGGCACGTCCGTAGGGAAGCTCGATTGTCCGCGTTGCGCGCGCGGCGTCCGTCTCGCGTGCCAGCCGCTCTGTCAGCGCGCGTGCATCGCCTGCCGCGAGCGCGACCGGAAGATCGTAACGCCGGACCAGCCGCCCGCCACCGCTTGAAGGCGTCACGCTTTGCCACCCCGGCTGATAGTCCCGGGAGGGATCGAAATAACTCGCCTCGATCCGTCCGGCCTGCCGCTGCGCCGGATCGACACGCCAGATATGGGACCCTGCCCTGGGGCTCCCCGCATATGCCCCCGCCTCATCGGCTCCCACCGTAATTGCTGCCGCGTCGTTCGATTTAACCAGGCGCAGGCGCGTGCCGTCCGACACCGCATCGTGCGGCTCGAACAGCCCGAGCTGGCCAAGTGCACCTGCAAGCGTCGCCGCTCCGCCCACGCCATACCCTGCGACCGTGCTGTTCAGCACCCCGCCGTCCGGAGCAGAAGCGCCCGCAGCGTCAAACAAGTCGCCCGCGATCGCTCCCACCGCCGGTGGCGCGTCGTCCGCCGTCACCTCGAAAGCAAGTGTTGGCACGCGGTTGCCGAATTCTCCCAACTGCAAGTTCTCGAACACCACGTAAGCGATTCCGCGATAGGCGGGCGCGCCTCCCAGACCCTCCGCCGCCACGATCAGCGGATCCGCCTGCTGCGTCTCGCTCCCCGTATATACGCGCACCGCCCCCGCGATGCTCATCGCGCCCGATACATCGCGGATCAGACGACCATCCGCCCAGATACGCCCCACGCTCCGGATCGGCCGCGCCGAGAGACCGATCGCCACACTCGTCGAATAAGTTCGGCTACCACCCCCACTCAGCTTCTGCGCGATCGCGCCTTCCTCCCGTAGTCCGGTCGCCCATAGAACCGCGCCCGAAACGCGCAGCGTGCCATACAGCCGGGGTGCGCTTTGACCATAGGCGGCACTCTGCACCTGCAGCGCGGCGGGGTTGGGCGAGCCCTCGATCGCCCGATCGAGAGCGCCGCCTGCGAACGCGCCAATCGCTTGGCCCGCAGGTCCTCCGATTGCCTGGCCTGCCGCCGAAAAGATCGTCGTCGCCATCGCTTCAGCCTTCCTCGTCCAAGCGCCAGATCGAGTGCACCGTCCATGTCGGGTCGGCTGGCCCTTCGACCACGCGGCCTAGGCCCAGATGCGCCTGCACCAGGCCCGCATCGGTGCAGACGCCGAAATGCGCTTGTCCCGGCGCGGGCTCGAACAGCAGGATGTCGCCGGGCATCGCTGGATCGGACACCCGCGCTGCCCCGGCGGCCACCAGTCCGGCCTCGGCCCGGTCCGCCATCCCGCACGCCCGCAGCGAATAATCGCGTGGTACGCCCCCGGCCGTCGCCCGTCCTGCCGCCGCAAGCACCACGCCCAGGCAATCGAGTCCGATCTCCGGATCGCGTCCCTGCGCCCGGAAGCGCGTCCCCACGCAAGCCC
>JBBQJX010000107.1:0-6593 GCA_038326295.1 Sphingomonadales bacterium | reverse complement strand
CATGCAGACCTGGAGCTTGTCCGCGTTGGGGTGGCGCTCGGCGGAGATGTCGCTCGCGACGGTTAAGGGCGAGTGTGCTGAGTGGGTGTTATCTTTCGATTCGACTTCGAGGCAGATCGCGGTGAGGGTGGCGTCGATCTTTTAGAGGGTGGCCCCGGTTTCGAGGTGATCCTTCAGCCAGGCGAGGGTAAATTTCATGCGGCTCCGCCCCCCCCCTCACCCTGCGCCTTCGGCGCTGTCCCTCTCCCGCGTTTGCGGGAGAGGGAAATGCGGAGCGTAGCGGAGCGAGGGTGAGGGAGGGTCACGCGCCTACTCCGCCACTGAGCGTGGGCACGCTCAGGGGATCAAAGCCGTAGTGAGCCAGCCAGCGGACGTCGCCGTCGAACATGGCGCGCAGATCGGTGATGCCGTATTTGAGCATGGCCAGCCGATCGACCCCGGTGCCAAACGCAAAGCCCTGCCATTCATCGGGATCGATGCCGCAGGCGGCGAGCACGCGCGGGTGGACCATCCCCGAGCCCATGACCTCGAGCCAACGGCCCTTGCCACCGATTTTGAGTACGCCGTCCTCGATCGCATAGCCTACCTGCACGTCGGCCGAGGGCTCGGTGAACGGGAAGAAGCTGGGGAAGAAGCGCAGATCGACCGTCTCCGTCTCGAAGAAAGCCTTGAGGAACGTCTCCACGGTCCACTTGAGGTGGCCCATGTGAATGCCGCGATCGATCACCAGCGCCTCGATCTGGTGGAACATGGGGGTGTGGGTGGCGTCCGAATCCGCGCGATAGACGCGGCCGGGCGCGATGATGCGGATGGGCGGCTTCTGCTCCAGCATCTTGCGGATCTGCACGGGCGACGTGTGCGTGCGCAGCAGCTTGCGGCCGCCCTCGCCTGCGAACTGTGTGGGGAAGTAGAAGGTATCGTGCATCGCGCGCGCGGGATGATCCTCGGGAATGTTGAGCGCGCTGAAATTATGCCACTCGTCCTCGATTTCGGGGCCGGTGGCGACCGCGAAACCCATGTCGGCGAAGATTTCGGTGAGTTCGTCGAGCACCTGGCTGACGGGGTGGATGCGGCCGCGGGGGGGGGCGGCGACGGGGAGCGTCATATCCTGGCGCTCGGCGGCAAGTCTGGCGGTGAGCGCTGCGGCTTCGAGCGTGCCGCGGCGGGCTGCGAGCGCGGCGGCGACGGTTTCGCGCAGCGCGTTGTAGGCGGGCCCGAGCGTCTGGCGCTCCTCGGGGGTGGCCCTGCCGAGCGATTTCAGCAGCGCGGTGACGCTGCCCGCCTTGCCGAGCGCGTGGACGCGCACCTGTTCGAGCGCGTCGAGGCCGGGGGCAGCTTCGATCTGCGCCGAGAGCTCGGCATGGAGGGTGTCGGCGACGGACATGGGCTGAAGCGAGTAGCGGGGGTGCGCGGCGGGCGCAAACGGGGACAGCTAACCGATTTCGGCGGAACCGCCGCGCCCACATTGGACGCATCGGCCGGGGCGAAATAGGTAAGTTGTCCCTTGGAGGCCGTCGCCTATGTTCCTGCAAATCCCCGATCTGCTGACACCAGACGAAGTGGCCGAGCTGCGCGCCATCGCGGCGCGCGCTGCGTTCGTGGACGGGCGCGTTTCCAATCCGCACTCCAAGGTGAAAAACAACGAGATCGTGAACGATGCGGACGCGCACGCGCGCTCGTCGCGGATCATGCTCGCCGCGCTGGGCCGCAGCGAACCGTTCAAGGATTTCGCGATGCCGCGCACGGTCGCCTCACCGATGCTGACGCGTTATGGGGCGGACAAGCATTACGGGCTGCACGCGGACGCCGCCTTCATGCCGATGAAGGACCGGCCGTTACGGGCGGACCTGAGCTGCACGATCTTCCTCAGCGATCCCGAAACTTATGAGGGCGGCGAACTGCGGGTGATGCTCGGCGACCGCGCAGTCGAGTTCAAACCCGGGGCAGGCGCGGCGGTGGTCTATCCCTCGACTACGCTGCACGAGGTGGTTCCCGTGGCGCGCGGCGAGCGGCTGGTCGGGCTGACCTTCATCGAAAGCAAGATCGCCGACGCGTGGCGGCGCGAGGTGCTCTACGAGCTGAACGAGGTGGTGGCGCTGGAGGGGCTAGGGATGCGCCACGAGAATTTCACCCGCGCACAGCGGGTGCAGCAGGCGCTGCAACGGATGTGGATGGAGCATTGAGCGCGGGCCAGGCAGCCGCCGCGCGTTCGAGCCAGGCAAGGCCGCGCGCAATCTCGGGACCGTGCTCGGCGCGCGCCTGCGCGAGGACGGCGGCGCGCAGCGCGGGGGTGTAGGCGTGCTCGGGGCCCTTGGCGTAGCGCGTCATCAGCGGGCCGGTGACGAGGCGCTCGGCTTCGGCGGGGGCGAGCGGCGCGCCAAGGTGGGCGGCGGCCTGCGCGAGGGCTTCGGCGGGGCGGGCGAGGAAGGTTTCGAAATCGAGGTTCAGCGTGGCGGGGCGGCGCGCGGCTTCAAGGCTGGCGGTCTCGCAGGCCCAGCCCATGGCGATGCGCTCGCCTTCGGTCAGACTTGCGAGGTTGAAGGCGGGGCCGCCGAGACGGGTGTTGAGGCGGGCAATTCGGGCAGGGGCGAGCATGGTCGCCTCGGCGCGGTTGCCGTCCTGGCCGAGGATGGTTGCGAGGTAGATTTCGGGCGTGGTGCCGAGCAGGATCGCGCGGGCGGCCGGTCGCGCAAGGATTGCCGGGGCGAGTTCGCTGGCGAAGCTGGTGGCCTTCAGCAGCGCGGTCTGGCCGGGGGCCCAGCTGCGCGACCAGAGCGTCAGGCAGGCTTCGAGGCGGGCGGCATGTTCGGCGGGGGTGCGCCACGAGTCGGGCGTTGGGCGGTGGTCGGCAAGCGTGCGCAGCGCGGCGGGTTCGCGCACGCTGAACAGACCAGGCAGTTCTCCCAGCAGGCGGCTGATCAGCGTGGAGCCGACGTGGCCTATGTGGAAGATCGCGTGAAGCGTGCGGGGCGGCGGGAGCGCACCCAGCACCTGCGCGAAGGGCACGGCCTGCGTCCGGATTTGCGGCGCGAGCATCCGCCCGTCGAGGAAGCTGGCGGCGCGATACTGGTCCTGCGTCAGATGCGCGAAGAGCAGCCGGTCGCCGGGTTCGTCGATGCTGTGTGGCAGCCACGCGGGGCTGGCGGCGAGGTTGGTGGCGAGTGACAGGGGACAGCTAACCTATTTCGCATCGCATGTGCGCCAACCCGCGAAGATTGGGCAAGGCGAAATAGGTAAGCTGTCCCCGTTTCACCCCCGCCCCCGGTAGCCGGGCACGTCCTGCGGCGGGACCCAGAGGCCTTCGGGAGCGGGCCCCGATTGCCAGAAGACATCGATCGGAATGCCGCCGCGCGGGTACCAATAGCCGCCGATGCGCAGCCACAGCGGCTGCATTTCGGCGGTGAGGCGTTCGGCGATGCCGACGGTCACATCCTCGTGGAATGCGCCGTGGTTGCGGTGGGACTGGAGGAAGAGCTTGAAGGATTTGCTCTCCACGATGGTGGCGGCGGGCGCATAATCGAGCACCAGATGCGCGAAATCGGGCGCGCCGGTGACGGGGCAGAGCGACGTGAACTCGGGCGCGGTGAGGCGGATCACATAGGGTCGGCCGGGGCGGGGATTGGGAATGTAATCGAGCCGGGCGTGTTCGGGGCTGGTGGGGGTGGAGGTGGTCTGGCCGAGGGTGGTTTGCATAATTGCCAATACCCGGCCGGGGCGCGCGAAGGCTAGTGGGTGTGCGGAGAGCCGGGTCTAGCCACGCCTTAAAGCGATTTCGCTTTTGATCCGTGCCAGTTCGCGAGTGTTTAGATACCAGCCAACGAGCAGACCGATGCCAATCATCCACAGCGGAGATATCTGAAGTCTTATTAAGAGAAGGGTCAGGATAGAAGCAGCAGCCATTCCATAAAAGAAATAGTCGCCCTGTTTGCATTTATGAGCCGTCAACTCAGCTGAGTCACCCAACACTGCGGCACCCGCGACCGCCATTCGGCGTAAGCCGTCATCTGGAGCAAGCCGCCCCGCTTCGACTTCACGTTGAGTCACCCGTTCGAGCAAGACCGGATTGACCACGCCATTCTCAATGCTCTCCTTATTGAGAAACATGAGATACTCGGCTTGGGTGATAGGGAGCAACTTTGCAAATGACTCCTCGTCATAAGCAGCAGCGCCGACTGCAACCAAGTTACAGTGTGCCTCCAAGAGCGTTCTATATTCTGCCTCTGTCTGGGCGGTCAGATGCAGATGCGCAATTTCCTCGCGGAACTTCATCCAGTCGCCACCCATCCGCATCCGCTCTTGAAGCGACGTAACCTCAGGTCTCATTTTCGTTAGTCCCCAGACCTACGAATAATCTCACCTACGCTGTGTCGCTGCAATAGCTAGCAATGCAGCTACCCCGCCAACCCCAGCAAACAGTCATCCCCCACCACATCCCCCACACTCCCCGCCGCCTTGATGCCGCGCTCGGCCGCCAGCAGTACGTGGGCGGCGGTGGCGAGATCGTCGGCGCGCCACGCCTTCAGTTGCGCGAGGAAGGCGGGTTTGGCTTTCCAGAACAGCGGCGGGCGCAGCGCGCTTACGGCGGCATCGGGGGACGCGCCGCCGTCCAGCCCCGCGCGGGCTTCGGCGAGTTGGGCGAACCTTCGCGCCGTCGCGCGCAGCAGGGGGATGCCGCGCTGGCCGTCGGCGGCCAACGCCCGCAGCGCGCGGGCAACTTCGGCGGGTTTGCGACCCGCCACCGCGTCCACCAGCGGATCGATATCGGCAGCGCCCTCGCCCGCGCCCACCGCGTGCCAGTCGGCGGCGGTCAACGCGCGGCGCGTTTCGGGGGTGGCCCCGAGATAGACCGCGAGCTTGGCGATCTCCTGCGCGAGGATGCCGCGCTCGCCGCCCACCGCGTTCGTCAGCAGCGTCATCGCCTGCGCATCGGGATCGAGACCGGCGGCGCGCGCCGAGTCGCGCGCGATGCGGGCGAAATCGGCGGCCGTGGGCGGATAGCAAGCCAGCGCCCGCGCGCGCGGGTGGGCCTCGCACAGTTTTCGCAGGGCCGAGGTGGGTTTGAGGTCGCCCGCGATCAGGATCGCGGGGTGTTCGGTGGCGGGGGCATTCAGCAACAGCTCGGCCGCCTCGGTGTGATCGTTGGTGGCGGGCACCAGCCGCAGGACCTGCGCGCCGCCGAACATGGGGACGCTGGCGGCTTCGTCCGCCAGCAGCCCGGGGCGGTCGGCGACGGAGCCGGGCGCAAGATC
The DNA here is from genome assembly GCA_038326295.1 of Sphingomonadales bacterium. GTDB lineage: Bacteria > Pseudomonadota > Alphaproteobacteria > Sphingomonadales > Sphingomonadaceae > JAVVHE01. The sequence goes on along the minus strand of JBBQJX010000107.1, from coordinate 1,344 downwards.
GAGCCGCTCGCCGCCGAGGCGGGCTTCGAGGCTGGCGGCGAGCGCGTGCGCCTGACCCGAATCGGGGCCGTGGAAGAGGTAGAGCCGCGCATCGGGCGGCGGCGCGGCCAGCAGCCGTTCGGCGTCCCGGGGTTCGACCTTCATGCCGCGCGAGGGGTTCCCTCTCCCTGGCGGCGTTCGCCGCCTGTCCCTCCCCCCGATGGGGGGAGGGTGGGGCTGGGGCGCGGTCCGCCCTCCCCCGAACCGGGGGAGGGAGATGCGAGCGGAGCGAGCGAGGCAGAGGGAGCGCCATCGCGTGCCTGGCGCGCATACAGCGCCACGCGCGCGACGATCTGGTCGGCGAGCCGCACTGCGAGGCGTTCGAGCGCGGTCTGCTCGGCCGCGACCACGGCGTATTCGGATTGCACCACGTCGATCCCCTCGTCCGCGCCCGCCGTCGCGTCGAGCAGCACGGTATCGGTATCGGTGGCGACGAGGCGGTAGCGCGCGCGCAGCGTCCGGCGTTCGCGGCTGATCGAGGTATCGGTGCGCACGCCAAAGCCGGTCAATTTGTCGTCGAGCGTGATTTCCAGACGGTAGCGGGGGGCCTCGCCGGGGTTCAGCCGCTCGAGCAGTTGCTGGCGAAGGAGATAGCCCGCGCGATCGGGGATCGGGGCGACGGCGATCTGGCTGAGCGTGGTCGCGGCGGGGCCGTGCCCGCCGCCCGCATAGATGGGCGCGAGGTTGCAGGCGGCGAGCGCGAGCAGCAGGGCGGTGGCGGGCCTCACGCGACGAGGTTCACGAGGCGGTCGGGAACGACGATCACCTTTCTGGGCGTGGCCCCGGCGAGCGCGGCGACGATCTTGTCCTGCGCGAGCGCGAGCGCCTCCGCCGCTTCGCGCGCGAGGCCCTTGGGGGCGACGATGGTATCGCGCAGCTTGCCGTTGACCTGGAGCGCGAGCGTGACGGTATCGTCGATAAGCAGCGCGGGATCGGCCACGGGCCACGCTGCATCGACGATCAGGCCGGGCTGGCCGAGGCGCTCCCACGCTTCCTCCGCCACATGCGGCGCGATGGGGGCGACCAGTTTGAGGAAGGTGAGCGTGGGCGCGCGGCGCGTGCCGGGCGCGGCGCGCTCGATCTGCGTGGCGAGATCGTAGAGGCGCGCGATGGCCTTGTTGAACTGCAGCGCGGCGATGTCTTCGGTCACGCCTTGCGTGGCGCGCGCGGTGGCTTTGGCGAGATCGGGGGCGGGGGGGAGGTCGGGCTCGTCGGCGACCGTGTCCGCGATGCGCCAGGCGCGCTGGACGAACCGCCACGCACCCTCGATGCCGGTGGCGGACCACGCGAAATCGCGCTCGGGCG
>JBBQJX010000106.1:0-6656 GCA_038326295.1 Sphingomonadales bacterium | reverse complement strand
CTTTCGGTCTCGCCGCCGCGCGCGGTGCGGTAGCGCACCACCGCGCCGCCATCGTCCAGATGTTCGATCCGCTCGAACGTGCCCGTGCGGCGCTCGGCTCCGTGCGTGGCGGCGCGCGCCCGCAGCCACTCGTCGAACGGGCCGCGATCGACCATGCCGACGAAGCCGCCGTCGATCGGCATATCGACCGTGCGCGCCGACGGCCCGACCATCCGGGCCGAGGTGGCGCGACCGACCAGCAGATCGAGCGGGATTTCGAAATCCGCGATCAGCCTGGGTGGGATCGCGCCGCCGCACGGCTTGATGCGCCCTGCGCGGTCCAGCAGCAGCACCGATCGGCCTGCGCGCGCCATTTCGTCGGCAGCGGTGGCTCCCGAAGGTCCGCCACCGATGACGACGGCATCATAGGCTTCGTTCACGCGTCAGCTCCGTTGAGCGAGGGCGGCGGGCCAGGCCCGCGTGAGTTCGGGATCGGTGGCACGCGCAACCCGCGCGGCAAGCCAGGCGGCGGCGAGAAAAATTGCAGCTTCGACCGCAAACACCGCGACGAAAGCATCGGCCTGGTGCGCGAAGGCATGACGGCCCGCGTCGACGCCCGCCGCGCCGAGGAAGCCACCGCACGCGAACGCGATCGCCTGCGCGCCGCCCCACAGGCCCATGCGCACGCCTTCCTGCCCCTTCGCACCCGCGCCCGCGCCTGCGAGCGCCATCATCGAGCCGATCGCGGCGACCGCGAACACGCCATTGGCGAAACCGAGCACAAACACATTGGGCCGTAGCGGCCAGCCGGGGCCCGATGCCGCGCCGAGCGCCAGCACGCCGATGCCGACCGCCGAGCCGAGGCAGCCCGCGACGGTCCATCGCCGGAGCGATGCTTCGGAGCGGCCGAACGCATTGGCGGCGACGCCCACAACGATCATGCCGAGCAGCACACCGCCATGCTGGAGCGAGGAGAGGCTGGCGGATTGGCCGGGTGTGAGGCGGAAGATCAGACCCGCGAACGGTTCGAGGATCAATTCCTGCGCGCTGTAGGCGAGCATCGAGGCGAAGACGAACAGCGTGAAGGCGCGCGCCTTGCGGTCGGCCCACGCGGCGGCGAGCGCGGTGCGGAAATCGGGGCCGAGGCCGAGGCGGGCGGGAGCGGCGACGACGCCGCGCTCGACCCGGAAGACCGCGAGGGTGGCAAGCGCGAACGCGGTGGCGGCAACGGTCGCGGCGACGGCGAGGAGCCGGGCAGGCGAGAAGGGATCGAGGGTAAGCCCGACGAGCTTGAGGCTGAGGACAATTCCAAAGATCATCATGATCCACGTGATCGATGCCGCCGCGCCACGCCGCGCCGGGGCGACCCCGGCGGCGAGCAGCGCGAGCAAGGAAGTCCCCGCCGCGCCGACACCGCCGCCGATCAACACGAACGCCGTCAGTCCGAGCGTAAGCCCGAGCGCGCGCGCACCCGCCATTTGCGTGGTTGCGTAAGCGGCGAGCAGCGCGCCCAGCGCAAGCACCGCCATCCCACCGACGATCCACGGCGTGCGGCGCGCGCCCTTGTCCGAGCCATGGCCCCAGGCGGGGCGCGAGAGCTGGACGGCGTAGTGCAGTGCCACCAGCGCGGCGGGGAGCATCGCGGGCAGCGCGTATTCGACCACCATGATGCGGTTGAGCGTCGACGTGCACAGCGCGACGACACCGCCCAGTGCGCTCTGCACCAGTCCGAGCCGGACGATGGTGGGCCAGCCGAAGCCCCGGGCATCGTCGGCGGTGGTCATGCGAGCTGGCCCAGCCCGAACGCCGCGCCGAGCATCCCGAACACGTAGAGCGTGGTGCCCGTGGCGTTGTAGCGCGGGGCCTGTCCGCGCGGATCGGCGAGCAGGCGGGGCATGAGCGCGAACTGTCCCGCGAGCGCCGCACCCACGCCCGCCGCATGCCAAGGCAGCCCCCAGCGCGCGAGCAAAGCGATAACCGCGATCTGGGGCAGCGCCATGACGAGGCAGGCAAGCCGCGCGGCGGGCCGCACGCCGAGCGTGACGGGGAGCGAACGGATGCCCATGGCCCGATCGCCCTCGACCGCCTTGAAATCATTGAGCGTCATGATGCCGTGCGCGCCCGCCGCGTAGAGCAGCAGGATGGTCAGCACGTGCGCGTGCGGCAGCGCGCCCGCCATGGCGGCGGCGCCGGTGAACCAGGTGAGGCCTTCGTAGGCAAACCCGCACGAAAGCGGCCCCCACCAGCCGCTCATCTTGAAGCGCAACGGCGGGGCGCTGTAGCCCCACGCCAGGATCAGGCCGAGGATCGTGGCGAAGAACACCCAGCGGCCGATGGCGGCACCCAGCGCGAGTGACGCCGCCGAGCCGATGAGCGCGATCCAAAGTCCCCAGCGGCCCGCGATGCGACCCGACGGGATGGGTCGATCGGGCTCGTTGATCGCGTCGACTTGGCGATCGTACCAGTCGTTGACCGCCTGGCTGGTGCCGCAGACGAACGGCCCCGCGAGCAGCATGCCCGCGATCAGGAACGGCCAGCGCTCGGCAAGCGGAATGCCCGAGCTGACGACGCCGCACATGAATGCCCACATCGGCGGAAACCAGGTGACGGGCTTGAGCAGCCGCAGCACGTCGCGCGCGGCGGGGAGCGGGACGGGCGCGGCGAGGGCGGGGGTCGCGGTCACGAGTGTAAGCTAAACTGGACAGTTTTGGCCGTCAACGCGATGTTGGGTCGCCGCCCCTCTGCCGGTCGGTGCACCCGCCGCCCGCCTGGGCGATCGCTGCCATCAAGCGGCGATGGCGGTCCGGGCGAGCGCACATTGCGACCAGATTTCGGAGAGTGCGTTCACCAGATGATCGATATCGGCATCCGAATGGACGGGCGAAGGCGTGATGCGCAAACGCTCGGTCCCCTTGGGCACCGTGGGGTAGTTGATCGGCTGCACGTAAATGCCGTGATTGTCCATCAGCCAGTCGCTGATCATCTTGCACTTGTGCGCATCGCCGACCATCACCGGAATGATGTGCGTCGGATTGGCGAGCATCGGGATGCCGATGGCGTTCAGCTTGCGGCGCACCTTGGCCACGCGCTCCTGATGGCGCGCGCGTTCGAACGGGCTGGCCTTCAGGTGGCGCACGCTCGCCAGCGCGCCTGCGGCGATCGCGGGAGGAAGCGCAGTGGTGAAGATGAAGCCGGACGCGAACGAGCGCACGAAATCGCACATCGCCGCCGATCCCGCGATGTAGCCACCCATCACGCCATAGGCCTTGCCGAGCGTCCCCTCGATCACCGTCAGCCGGTCCATCAGTCCCTCGCGCTCGGCAATGCCGCCGCCGCGCGGGCCATACAGGCCGACCGCGTGGACTTCATCGATATAGGTCATCGCGCCGTGCGCATCGGCGACGTCGCAGATATCCTTGATGCGGCCGATATCGCCGTCCATCGAATACACGCTCTCGAACGCGACCAGCTTGGGGCGCGACGGATCGACCGAACGCAGCCTGCGATCGAGATCGTCCGGATCGTTGTGTCGGAAGAGGTGGCGTTCGGCCTTTGAGTGGCGGATGCCCTCGATCATCGACGCATGATTGCCCGCGTCCGAGAAGATCGCGCAGTCGGGCAGGCGCGCGCCCAAGGTGGAGAGCGCGGCCCAGTTCGACACATAACCGCTGGTGAACAGCAGCGCGGCTTCCTTGCCGTGCAGATCGGCGAGTTCGGCTTCGAGCTGGACGTGGTAGCTGTTGGTGCCGCTGATGTTGCGCGTGCCGCCCGCCCCCGCGCCGCACTCGTCGAGCGCATCGTGCATCGCCGCAATCGTGGACGGATGCTGGCCCATGCCGAGGTAATCGTTCGAACACCACACGGTCACGTCGCGCGTGACCTCGCCCTCGTGGTGGGTGGCGCGCGGGAAGCTGCCGTGATGGCGCTTCAGGTTCGCGAAGACGCGGTAATTGCCTGCCTGGCGCAGCCCGTCCAATTCCCCGTGGAACAGCGCTTCATAGTCCATCAGTCGACCCTTCCACCCGTGCGTGCGTGAGACCGCCCGTGCGGCGGCGTATTGGCCGGGGCCAGCGCGGCCTGCGGCATCGCCCAGCGCCACAGCCGCGCATCGCGCAGCGGCAGTGCCAGGAAAGCGTGTTCGATCAACCCCAGCAGGGTCAATCCGAAAAGCAACATATAGCCGGTGCGCGCCCCATCGGTATCCGCATCCAGTGCCGCAGTGGCGGTGAGATACGCGACCGCGAGCGCGGCGACGATCGATTGCGGAAACAGCGGGTTCAGGCGCGCGCGGCCATAATAGGAGATGAGGTAGCCGTGGCTCGCGGGAAGCATCTCGGTCGAGACGTGCGGCAGCCCGATGAAGATATTGAGCTTGGTGCTGAGCCGCATCCCGAACAGCAGGCCGAACGCCATCGGCCCGGTCTGGTTGGGCTGCCCCCATGCAAGCGCGATCATCAGCACGAGCGTGAGCGCGAGGGCGAGCTCGTGGTGGATGAGCGTCAACGCGGCGAGGCGGAAGCGTCGCCAGCCGGTCGTGCCCGGCGGCAGCGGCGCGCGGCGCGGGCCCATCACCACGCCGGTCAGGAAGCTGAGTTCGTGCAGCCCCCACACCACCAGCGCGCAGGTGAAGCCCGCAAACGCGGCGGCGCTGCCAGTGGAGCGCGCGGTCTCGGTCAGGCACCAGAGCGCGAGACCGGCAGCAAAAGTGGCGACCCAGAGGCTGCGGCGGTGCGTGCGCGCCGGACGGCGATCGAGCCACAGCACCGCGCCGGTTCCCAGGAACCAGAGCAGCGCCGCATAGGCCAGAGGGAGCACCTGCGCCACGCGACTACCAGGCCGGGACCAGGCGGACGTCGGCGGGCATCGCGTTCGATTCGACCGGGGTGAGGTACAGGCCGACGAAAGTGGCCGCAGCCTGGACGCCGAGGCCGACGCGGCGGAACGCTCCGCCGAGGCCACCTTTGGCCTTCGCCTCCTCCATGCCGCGTGCGATGACGCGCATCCGCTCCATGCCGCGCCGAAAACCCGGGTTGTCGATATCGAGCGTCATCGGGAAGGTTTGTTTGGTGATCTCCGAGCAGATGCGGAAAACGCGGTAATCATAATCGGTCGGATCGATGCCGAGCGCTTCATGGAACGCCGGCCGCGCGTGATCGCGCACGTACATCGTGGCGTACACCGCGACGAGGAAAAAGCGGATCCACAGCCTGTTCAGCCCGCTCGTGAGCTTCGGATCGGCGCGCATGATCAGCGCGAACGCGTCGCCATGGCGGAACTCGTCGTTGCACCATTTCTCGAACCACTCGAAAATCGGGTGGAAGCGCTTGTCCGGGTGGCGTTGGAGGTGGCGGAAAATCGTGATGTAGCGCGCGTAGCCGATCTTCTCGCTCAGATAAGTCGCGTAGAAGATGAACTTGGGGCGGAAATGCGTGTATTTCTTGGTCTTGGTGAGGAAGCCCAGGTCCACGCCGATCTTCGCGTCCTTGAGGACTTCGTTGATGAAGCCCGCGTGGCGGGCCTCGTCGCGGCTCATCAGTTTGAAGAGCTGCTTGATGTCGGGATTGGTCACGCGCTTCGACAGCTCGGCATACAGGATGCAGCCCGAAAATTCGGCGGTGAGCGACGAGACGAGGAAATCGGTGAACTCGGCGCGCAGTTCGGGCTCGAGCCGATCGATGATGTTGTCGAACGCCTCGGTCCGCCTGAAGTGTGTGCGGTTGGGATCGGCGGCCATCTCGGCGATCAGCGCATCCCATTCGCGGCGCACGGGTTCGACGTTCACCTTGTCCATCGCGGCGAAATCGGTGGTGTAGAACCGGGGCGACAGCACCGTATCGGCGCGCGCGATTTCGAGCGACCCGGCGGACTTGTTGGCGGACATCGTGGCGGCGGCGGCGGTCATCGGACGCTCCCGGGGCTGAAGCTGACTTCGTACAGTTCGGTCATCCCTAGATGTCCGGTCAGGCGAGTCCACAGGCGTTCGATCAGCGTGGCGCGTTCGATGGTCGCGGTGCGCCGCAGCGTCTGGCACTCGCCGAACGCCAGACGGACGGGATCGCCGTGAACGCGAACGCGGTCGCCCGGGTGGATGATCGGATTGCCATCGACCTCGACGTTGGCGATGCACTGGTGCCCGGTGAGTTCGACCGCAACCGTGCAGCCGTGGGTTTCGTGGCGGCGGATCATGCCTTGACCCCGGACTTGAGCAGCACGCGGAACGCGGCGCGGTTGGTGGGGCCGAAGGAGCCGAGTTCGATGTGGCGACGGGTGGACGGATCGTCGAGCGTCAGCGCGCCGTCGGACCAGCGGGTCAGCACGAACGGAGCGTCGGGGCCGATATGGCCCAGATGCCGATCGCGTGCGAGACCACGCATCACGCCGCGCACGAAGCCGTTCAGCGCGCCGGGCGCGATCCCGCCCGCGATGGAGCCGTCGCCGGTATCGACGACGCGCACCGCACCGGTCGGCAGGTCGTCGAAGCGCAGCGAACGCGTTTCCACCGCGCGCACGTTCGCCGCCGCGCGCGACTGCGAAGCCGTCGGCAAACCCGCAATCGCGCCGCTGCGCACCGCCGTCGTGGCGATCAGCGCGGCGGCGATCATCGCGCCTGCGCCGTAAAGCACGCCGGGCGGGAAGCGGCCCGAATCGATTTCGCGGTGTTGCATGGCCGCCGCTCC
>JBBQJX010000105.1:0-6658 GCA_038326295.1 Sphingomonadales bacterium | reverse complement strand
TGCTGCGCAAAGCCGACGAACGGTCGATCACCAGCGTATGGCAGCGCATCGGCTCCCTGCTCGACCGCTTCCCGCCAGCCGAATGCGCCAACTATCTCCGCAACTCAGGATATACGCAACGTGACCCGATCACACTCTAGCCCGGCTGCAACGGGCCATGCTTCAGTTGCGGCAGGACATGCCGCGCGAATAAATCCGCCTCGGCGATGTGCGGGTATCCCGATAGAATGAACGCCTCGATCCCCATTGCGCGGTAGCGGTCCAGCTTGGCCAGCACCTGATCGGGATCGCCCACGATCGCCGCGCCGCAGCCGCTGCGCGCACGGCCGATGCCCGTCCACAGATTGTCCTCCACATAGCCGTCCCCCGCCGCCACCTCCCGCAACTCGGCCTGCCGCGCCACCCCCAGGCTCGCGCTGTCCAGCGACTTCGCCCGGATCGCCGCGCCTTGCGCCGCGTCGAGCTTGGACAGCAGCCGGTCGGCCGCCGCGCGTGCCTCTCCCTCGGTCTCGCGCACCACCACATGTGCCCGGTAGCCGAACTTGAGCACCCGGCCCTTCGCCGCCGCGCGCGCGCGCATATCCGCGATGAGGTCCGCCACCGCGCCTTGCGTATCGGGCCACATCAGATACACGTCCGCGCCCACGGCGGCTGCCTCGCGCGCATCGGGCGATAGCCCGCCGAAATAGAATAGCGGACACTGCCCGCTTACCGTGCCGATGCGCGGCGGATCGATCTTCGCCGTGTAATGCTCGCCCGCGTGATCCACCGCCTCTCCGTTCAGCAGCCCGCGCACGATCGCCATCGCCTCGACGGTGCGCCCGTAGCGTGGGCCGGACGCCATCGCCTGTCCCGGCAGGTCGGACGAGATGATATTGATCGTCAGCCGCCCGCCGGCGATCCGGTCGATCGTCGCGATCTGGCGGGCGAGCTGCGGCGGCCACGCCTCGCCCATACGCACCGCCATCAGCAGCCGGATACGCCGCGTCAGCACCGCGATAGCGGACGCGAACGCGGTCGTATCCAGTCCGAGCGCATAACCGCTCGGCAGCAGGATATTGTCGAACCCGCCCGTCTCGGCGGCGAGCACGATATCGCGGCAATGCTCCCAGCTCGACGCGAGCATGGGATCGGGCACGCCCAGAAACTCGTAATCGTCGTCGCACAGCGCGCTGAACCAGGAAACTTCGACCGGATTTGCGGGCTCGCTCACGGCAGCTTCTCTCCCCGAGCCGCTTCCAGCACTGCGTACCATTCCGTGCGCGTCCACGTCACTCCCAGCGCCGTGCCCGCCTCGGCGATCCGCCCGGCCTTTTGCGATCCCACGATGCACACCGGCCGCGCCGGATGCGCCAGCACCCACGCATAGGCCGCCACCTCGCGGCTCACGCTCTGCCTCGCGCCGTGCGCGTCCAGAGCCGCCGCCACCGCCGCCTCGCGCGCATCTCCCGGCTGCGCGATTCGCCCACCGCCCAGCGGGGACCATGCCATCACGCCATGCCCCGTCTCCATCGCCAGATCGAGGATCCCGTCGCTCACCAGTGCGATCGTCAGCGGCGAGAACTCGATCTGGTTGCACGCCAGCGGCGATTTCAGATGCGCCAGCAGCGCGCGCACCATCGGCACGGTGTAGTTGGAAACCCCCACCGCGCGCACCTTGCCGCTGGCCACGGCGGCATCCAGCGCCCCCGCCACCTCGGCGGGATGCGTCAGCGGATCGGGCCGGTGCACCATCCACAGATCGAGATGGTCGGTACCCAGCCGTTTGAGCGAAGCATCGATCGTAGCCGCAACATTCGCCGCACTACTGTCATAGGGCACGCCGGGCTCGATCCCGCCCTTGCTCGCCAGCACCATGCGCTGGCGCAGCCCCGGATTGGCACGGAGCACGTCGCCCAGAAGCGCCTCCGCCGCGCCGAAGCCCTGCGCTCCCGCGCCATAGATCGCCGCCGTATCAAGGAACGTCAGCCCGTGATCGATCGCCGTCTCCACCAGTCGCGTCGCCGTGCCCATGTCTGCGCCCGCGAAGCGCCACATCCCCCACGAGAGCGGCGAAACATGAAGGCCGCTCTTGCCGAGCGGGATCGGGGCTTGCGATAAGGCGAGTTGCATGGTTGCCTCAATGCCGCAGCCAGCCCCCCGAGGTAAAGTGATTCGATACGGTATCGTCGGCGCGGGCATGATGGGCCGAGAGCACATCGCCAACATCGCGCTGATCGAAGGCGCGGCCGTCACCGCGCTGGCCGATCCGCACGCCGCTTCGATTGCCGCCGCGCACGCGCTCGCGCCCACGGCGGCCGTGTTCGCGGATGCCGCCGGGCTCGCCGCCAGCGGGCTGTGCGATGCGGTCGTGGTCGCAACCCCCAATCACACGCATCACCTCGTGCTCGGCCCGTTGTTCGATGCGGGGCTCCACATTCTGTGCGAGAAGCCGCTCGCACACACGCCCGCCGCGGCGCGTCTCATCGTCGATCGCGCCGCCACCCACGCACAAGTCTTCTGGACCGGCATGGAGTATCGCTTCATGCCCCCCGCCGCCGCCTTCATCGCGCGCGTGCACGGCGGCGAGGTCGGACGTCCCGTCATGCTCGCCATGCGCGAGCACCGCTTTCCCTTCCTGCACAAGGTCGGCGACTGGAACCGCTGGGCCAGTCAGACCGGCGGCACGATGGTGGAGAAATGCTGCCACTATTTCGATCTGATGCGGTTCATTCTCCAGGCTGACGCGGTACGCGTCTTCTGCTCGGGCGGGCAGGACGTGAACCATCTGGACGAACGCTACGGCGATCACGTGCCCGACATCATCGATAACAGCTATACCGTCGTTGAGTTCGCCAACGGCACGCGCGCGATGCTCGATCTGTGCATGTTCGCCGATGGCGCGGAAAATCAGGAGTTTTTCAGCGTCACGGGCGATCTGGCGCGGATAGACGTCGCGGTTCCCCCGGGCGCGGTCACGCTCAGCCCCCGCATGGGCTTCGTCTGGCCCAAGGCTCCGCGCTGTGAGATCGTGGGGGTCGACGCGGCAGTGCTCGATGCCGGCCATCATTACGGCGCGACATATTATCAACACCTCGCCTTTCTTCGTGCGGTTAGCGGCCAGGCTCCCGTTGAGGTTAGCGCCGAAGACGGCTACCGCGCAGTCCTGATCGGAGCAGCGGCGGAACGGAGCGCGCGCGAAGGCCGGGCGGTTTCCTTGGCAGAGATCGCCGCCTGAGCTGCGTCCGATCCCCACTTGGCCGATATCGTCGACCGCGACCCCGAACCGGGGAGCGAGTTTCTGAGGGGAGTTTCGATGCGCTTTGTCCGCCTTCTGTCCACCGCAGCCGTAATTGCGCTGACCGCGCCCGCTTTCGCGCAGACTGGCCCCGCCGATGCCGCAGCCCCGCAGCAGAAGGTGGACGACACCGCGCCCGGCGAGATCATCGTCACCGCTACCAAGCGCTCCGAAAGCCTCCAGCGCGTGCCGCTCGCGGTCAGCGTGGTCAGCGGCGCCGACCTCGCGCGCTCGGGCGGTGTCAATCTGGAAAACGTCCAGTATCTCGTCCCCACGCTTAACTTCCGCAAATCTGGCGTGCCGATCAACCAGTCGATCTTCCTGCGCGGCGTGGGCACGTCCACCTTCTCGATCGCGGGCGAACCCAGCGTATCAACCGTGCTCGACGGCGTCGTGCTGAGCCGCGCGGGCGAGGCGTTCACCGATCTCGTCGATATCGAGCGGATCGAGGTGCTGCGCGGCCCACAGGGCACGCTGTTCGGCAAGAATTCCTCCGCAGGCGTGGTCAACATCGTCGGCAAGAAGCCCGGCAAGGAGCTGGGCGCGTTCGCCGAGGGCAGCTATTTCAGCGATGACGAATATCGCGGCCGCGTGGGGTTCAACCTGCCTTTGGGCGAGCATGTCCGAACGCGTCTGACGGGCTTCTACGGCAATTACGACGGCAACATCCGCAACACAGTCTACAATACGCGCGTCAACGGCTACGAGCATTACGGCTTCAGAGGCACGCTGGTCGCGGATCTCTCCGAGACCGTCCACGCAACGCTGATCGGGGATTGGCGCCAATCCAAGGATGATTGCTGCGCAGAGGTTATCGGTACCGCGCCCACGGGTGCCGCCGCCTTTCTGAGCGGCGCACTTCCGACGCCGCAGGGCGACCGCACGCGCGCGGTGTCCAACAATCTGATCAACCGCAACGACGAGACGAGCTGGGGCGTCTCGCTGCAGCTCGATGCCGAGCTGGACCGCATCACCTTCACCTCAATCACCGCCTACCGCGACTATTCGGACCGCGAGGTTCGCGACGGCGATTTCCTGGGTGCGGCTTACGCAGGCAACCCCGCGCGCGCCGCCGTCGCCGCGACCGGCACCACCCCGGCGCTCCCCGCAATCCCCGCCGTCGGCGCCAACGAGTTGCACGACGATGGCCCGCAGATCGGCCGCACCGTCAGCCAGGAATTCCGGCTCACGTCGCCCAGCACCGGCTTCCTCACCTACGTCGCGGGCTTCTATTACAGCCACGCTTACTCGGAACGGACTTTCACCCGCAGCGACATCGTCTGCAACTTCCCCGCCGGAACGCGGGTCACCACGCTGATCCCTTGCGGTTCGGCGGGCGCGCCCCCCTCCACCTTCCCGACCGGCTCCGCGAATTTCGGCTCCGCCTTCCAGAACACCGCGCTCTTCGGCCAGGCGACGTTGCACTTCACCGATCGTCTGCGCGGCATCATCGGGCTGCGCTACACGCTCGATCAGCTCGACGTATTCCACCGCCGTACCACCGCGCTCGCAGGTCCGGGCATCAATCCGAACTTCGATGCGGGTGTCTATAACGGTGGCTTGACGGTCACTTCCCCCAGCGGCGTTGTCTCGTTCGTGCCCGGCCCGTCGAACGGGCAATATTTCCGCAATCGCGTCAACAAGGAGAACCTTTCCGGCCGCGCGGGGCTCCAATATGATCTTACGCGCGACTTCATCGCCTACGCCACCTACTCGCGCGGCTATAAAGGCCCCGCGTTCAACACCTTCTACAATCTCACCACCGCAGGCGCTTCGGCTATCGCCGCCGAAACCGCTGATAGTTACGAGGGCGGTCTGAAGATGACGTTTCTGGATCGGCGGCTCGTCCTCAACCTCGCGGGATATTACGCGAAGTACAAAAACTACCAGGCGAACAACCCGGACGTGGTCGCGGGCGTGCTCACCACGCGCTTCACCAACGCGGGCGACATCAGCACGCGTGGCGGCGAGGCGGACCTGCTGTTTCGCGCCAGCCGCGATATCAGCCTGTCGGGCGGCTTTGCCTACACCGACGCGCATGTGGACCAGTTTCGCCTGCCGCCGGGCGGCAATCCAGCCGGGATCATCCCGTCGGGCACCCCGCTCGGCTACGCACCGCGCGTCAAGGCATCGCTCGGCGGCGAATACCGGCTGCGCACCACCGCGCTTCCCGTGGACATCGTCTTCGGCGCGCAGGGATCCTACCAGTCGAGCGAGCTCAGCCAGTTCGACGCCAGCGCCGCCATTCGCGCCGCCACCACCATCCACGGTTATGGCCTGCTCGATCTGTCGGTCGCGCTGATCGATCATGCGGACCGTTACCGTCTGACGGTGCAGGTCAAGAACGTACTCGACCAAAGCTTCGCCGCCTCGATCACCAGCGGCGGGCCGGGCGGCGCGTATCGCTACATCATCCCGCGCGAGGCGGATCGCTTCTTCGGCGCGACGCTACGGGTGAACTACGGGGCGGAAAGCCGCTAGCGCGTGGAAGATGGCATAAGCGCGGAGGAGGCAAGGCGGCGGACGATCCTGACCGCGCTGATCTTTGTCGCGATCATGCTGAACTATGTCGATCGGCAGATCATCGCGCTATTGAAACCGAGCCTGCAGGCCGAGTTCGGCTGGTCGGATCGCGATTACGGCCACATGGCGTCCGCTTTCCAGTTCGCCGCTGCGATCGCGTTCCTCGGCGTGGGCTGGTTCATCGACCGGGTGGGTTTGCGTCGTGGCTTCGCGCTCAGCGTCGGCGGCTGGAGCCTCGCGGCGATGGCGCACGCGGCGGCGACCACGGTGGGCAGCTTCGTCGCGGTGCGCGCGATCCTGGGTGTGTTCGAGGCAGCGGGCACGCCTGCGGCTGTCAAGAGTGCGGCGACCTATTTCTCGCCCGCGCAACGCTCGCGCGTCATCGGCATCGGCAATATGGCCCCCAATATCGGTGCGGTGATTGCGCCGCTGACGATCCCGCTGCTCGCGGTTGCGATCGGCTGGCGCAATACGTTCCTTGTGGCAGGCGGGCTGGGACTGGTGTGGGTAATCACCTGGCTGGCGACGCGCCTGCCCCCCGAAGCCCCGCAGCCCGATGCGGGCGCGCGACGCCCTGCCATCTCCGCGCTCCTGCGCGACCGCCGCCAGTGGGCGGTGATCGCCGCCAAGGCGCTGACCGATCAGGTCTGGTGGTTCCTGCTCTTCTTCATGCCCGATTTCTTCCACCGCCAGTTCGGCCTCTCGCAAGCCACACTCGGCGCGCCCGTGGCGCTTGTCTATCTGATGGCGGGAATGGGCGCGCTTTCGGGTGGATGGCTTACCGGCAAGCTGCTGGCGCGCGGTTTCAGCCTCGATGCGGCGCGCAAGCGACCGATGCTGCTCTACGCGTGCCTGATC